>JAUWJN010000162.1 GCA_030607655.1 bacterium | reverse complement strand
TTACCAGTCCATTGCGAACCATACTTTCCCAGCTCTGCTGGAGAAGGAACTCGATGGTATTAAGTCGCATCGTAGCGCCCCCCGTCCTTGCCATCGCGAACTACCACGCCCTGGACTAGCTGAATTACGCGCTTGCCCAGCCTGTCCACTATATTCTGATCATGACTGGCCACTAGCACCGTCGTGCCCCGCTGGGCAATATCGTCAAGCAACTGGACAATGTCCCAGGACATTGCTGGGTCTAGATTGCCGGTCGGTTCGTCAGCCAACAGCACGGGCGGCATATTGACCAGCGACCGGGCGATACAGACCCGCTGCTGCTCTCCGGCCGAAAGCTCGCTGGGATAAGCCTCCGTTTTCGAACTGAGACCAACCAGCTCCAGGGCCAGAGGGACCTTGTGGTACTTCTCGCGCCGCGAACTGCCCAGCACATCCAGGGTAAACCCCACATTCTCCCATACCGGCTTATCCGGTAATAAGCGGAAGTCCTGGAACACCACCCCTACCTTGCGGCGCAGGTACGGCACGCGCCGGGGTGGCAGTTTAGCCACATCCTGGCCGTCTACTATCACTTTCCCTTCGGTCGGAGCGATATCCCGATATACCAGTTTAAGTAGCGTGGATTTGCCGCTACCCGAGGCGCCGGTGACAAAGGCAAATTCTCCGCGCTCAATATGCAAATCAACATCGCTAAGGGCACGGGTACCGTTGGGATATACCACGCTGACTTGTTGGCAATGTATCATACCCGTGTCCTAACTACATAAGCTGCTGCTAAGTAGGCGGCGAATGATGCTCCTATCCCGTAACGTAGACTTTAGTATACCAAAAATACCCTCAGTGGGCAACCCAAAGGAGGGTTGAGGGGCACAGAGGGGGCCTCTTAGCAAGGACTCCGCCCCCCGCCGGAGAATCTTTATAGCAATTACAATGCCTGACCGCCAAGCACAGCACAGTAATCCATCAGGGTCGGGGATCATGTGGTGACCTGGCTGGCAAAGGGATTGAACAGATGGCAGCGGAAGCTCGCGAAAGGTTAGCCCAAATTGGGATAATGTGGGCCGGCAACCTCGGGCCGGCGGGGTTTCGGCGGCTGGTAGGGCACTTTGGCAGCGCGACGGCGGTGCTGGGAGCCTCAGCAGAGCAGTTGGCTAAGCCCAGCCTACGCCTGGAGGCTAAATCCCTCCAAGCCATTGTTGGCCTCGAGGAATTGCTCCCCCAAATCGAGGAGCAGATAGAAGCACTGGCCGAGCAGAATGTCGCGGTGCTGTGCGACTTTGAGCCGGATTATCCCCAGATTCTGCGCAGTATTCCCAATTCGCCCCCGATACTGTGTATCGTCGGTCGCATCCTGCCCATTGATGACCCGGCCATCGCTATAGTGGGCACCCGCCGCCCCCACTGAGGAGGGCTATCAGATGGCCTATGACCTGGGCCGCGCCTTTGCCGAAAAGGGTGTAACGGTGGTCAGCGGCTTGGCCCAGGGCTGTGATACCGGCGGCCATAGGGGAGCATTGTCAGGCGGGGGACGCACTATCGCCGTACTGGGGTCGGGAATAACGGTAATCCACCCGCGCGAGAATGTAGAGCTAGCCCGCCATATTGCCGAGCAGGGGGCAGTCATCTCTGAGGCGCCTCCTGATGCTTATCCCTCGGCCGGGCGCCTGATGGCCCGCAATCGGCTCCAGAGCGGCCTGGCGCGAGCGGTAGTTGTCATTGAGTCCGGTGAGCGGGGAGGGGCGATGCAGACCGCGAAGAATGCCCAGCGGCAAGGCCGGTTGGTATATGCCGTGCGCTGGTCGCAGCCCGATGAGAAGCGAACCGGCAATGCTCGACTATTGGACGCGGGCGCCCAGCCCATTGACGGCCCTGATGAGGTAGCGACAGTGATCGCAACCCTCTATTCCCACAAGCAGAAAATGCAGCGCCAGCAGGCCATCGCCGCCACCCAACAGCGGCTGTTTGAGGAAGAGTGATTGTACAGGGAATCAGAACACGGATGCGAGCCCGCCTAGGTCGTCTATGAATTGTTGGGGCTACTCTGACGGCAGGCGACTGACCGTGATAGAGCGGCGGGGTGCGGTGGGGCAGAAATGTTCACACTCGCCGCAGCCTACACACTTGGCCGGATTCACGACCGGACGGCGCTGGCCGTCAATTATGGGGGTATCAATGGCGCCGTAAGGACAATGCTCGGCGCAGATTAGGCACAGCCGATAATCCTCTCCACGCTGCCAGGACAGGCAGGTGTCGGTGTTTATCTCAGCCGAGCCCAGCCGAATGTCAGATTTCTCGGCAATCGTAAAGGGCTGCAAGGCTCCCGAAGGGCACACCTGCCCGCAGGCATTGCAGTTTTGCTCGCAGAAGCCGATTTGGGGAATAAGTACGGGCGTGTACAGGCCGTCAAATTCGGCCTGATGTATGACAGGCTGCAAGCCACCAGTCGGACAGGCCCGCATGCACCGGCCACACCGCACACACAGCGCACGGAATTGCGCCTCAGTCATCCGGCGCAGGTCGCCGGAGGCTTCATGTACTGTTGCCCCCGGCGGCCTTATGAGCTTGGGATGATGCTGCGGGCGACGCCAGCCGAACCGCGCCGCGACTCCGTAGGCTAGACCGGCTCCCAGTGCCCCGATGAAGGCCCGCTTACTGGCGCGGGTGGCGGCATCAGCCCCGGCCGCCCGCCGCGGATAGAAACCTATATCAGAAACCCCTGGCGTTGGACAGACCAGGCAATCGTAGCACAGGATACACTCGGCCGTGTACGTCTTCTCAGGCTGGTCGTCAGGGATAGCGCCCATCTTACAGACATTGGTGCAGCGCAGGCAGCTAGTGCAGGCGGGCGATACATATCTCTTCAGCAGACTGAAGCGGCCGAGGAACGCCAACAAGGCTCCCAGAGGACAGAGGCTGCGGCACCACATCCGCCGGGCAAAGTAACTTAGCATAAGAATAGCGACAAACATCACCCCAACCACAATAGCGAGTGAAAAGCGAGGCACGGCGACAGGACTCAGGTACAGACCCCACTCGCGCAGCAGCGATTGGCCGTGAACGACTATTAGATTGTAGGCCCCCAGGCTCAGTGGGTAGAAGACGGTGGCGGCGGTGCGGGTAAGGAGAGGAATGGGGTCGGCTACCCAGGCCAGTTGCGTGCCGAACAGTGCCGCCACGAGTACCACGCCTAATATGTAGTATTTCCACTGGGGACGGCCATATCGTGCTCTTTCACCTGAGCGCCGTCGCCAGAAGATAGTATCACTTATGTCAATTATGGTACCCAGGGGGCATATCCAACCGCAAAAAACTCGCCCTATGAATATGGTGGCGACCAGCACTATTACTGCGGGGATGAACCAGGCCAAGTAGTTGCGCGGCACCAGCAAATCGGCGCGCAGGAACACAGGCGGCGGAGTAATGCCCTCGGGGGTCCACCGGGCATGATATAGCAGCCAGAAAAAGAAAAACAAGCAGACCAGTTGTACCCAGCGACGCAGCCGCTTCCCAAGCATTTGATTATTACACCAGTTGTGGGACGGGTTTCCGCGGTCCGCGGCGCAACCGAGAGGCCAGCTTTATGTCTTCCGCGGGGATGAGCCGGCCAGTTGCGCGCCCTTGGCCGCCACCAGTGCACTTACATAAGCCAGCACTATTAGCCCCACCAATTTCAAACCAATCATCACCGCGACCTGGCCCAGACTCAGGCCAGGCCGAGGCTGGGCAACTACGGTCTCCGGCGATGTAAGCTGTAGATCACCCTCAGTGCTTTCGGCAGCCGGCGTAGTTACCGCTGGCGTAGTCCTGACCTGAGCGATTTGCGTATCTATGCTACCCAAGAATTGATATCCCCACCAGAACACTACACCCAACATAATAATACCGAGGGCAAAGACAATTAGGCCGATTCGGCTATTGGTCGGTTGATTGTCGCCGCGGTTATCCAATTACTTCACTCTTCCGGTTGTTAAGTCCCTCTGTTCCAATACCTATGCGCAAGTATATCACCTCGGCATCCGGGGAGTCAAATATCACCTTCAGCGCCGCCCGCCGTCACGGCATAGGACTGTTGACAACAGTAAGCTTGGAGGCTATCCTTAGTAGAAATAGTCACCATACAGTGAATCAAGAGAGTCCTGATATGTCGCCTAAGGAACTGATGCTGGCGGCCATCAACCAAGCTCCCATCCCAGCACTGGCGGTGGCTACTTACAATTTCCATCCTTTTAATGCCTTCTCACAGGAGCCGGCCTACGCGCCGATGCTGGACGCAGTCGCTCAGGCCCCCAATGTGGGGATGTTGTGCAAATCTGGGGCGAGCCGACATAGCCCCCAGGATGAGCTAATCACGGCGGACCGTCAGGCCGGTGGCGACAGCGAACTGACGATTACTCGGTGGGTGACCCCCAGGGGCGAATTGGAGATGGTCCATAAGACGCCCCAAGGTCAGCCAGGCTACACTGTTGAGCCTCTTGTAAAAGACGATGACGACCTCGAGAAGTTTCTGTCGTTTCTGTCTATGCCCTGCGAACCTGCAACTATTGACTTATCTGGCGCAAAGCAGTTTTATGAAGAGCTGGGAGACCAGGGGCTGGTTTATCTATCCTACCCCGACCCGATGTATTCAGTGGTTAGGTGGTTTGATTTTGAGGATTTTGCGATAAGGTGTCTGGAGCAGTTGCCGGTGATCCTGGAACTGGTGGACCGGGAGTTTGCGCGCATCAGAGTAGAGCTGGCGGCCATGATAGACCAGGCTGTCGGATATGATTTTCTCTTCTTTACTGCAGGGCCGGAGCTGGCCACTCCGCCGATGCTCTCGCCTGAGATTTTCAGGCAGCTTGTCACCTGCTACCAACGCCAACTGGTGGGGATGATAAAATCCGCCGGTCACTTAGTGTCCATTCACTGCCATGGCCGAGTTAGGGCAGTACTTGACCAGTTTATCGAGATGGGGGCGGATTTGCTGGAGCCGATGGAGCCACCGCCGCAAGGTGACATCAGCTTAGAGCAGGCTCGGGAAGAAGTCAACGGTCGCATGTGCCTGATGGGGTATATCCAGGATCAAGACCTTTATACTGCCCAGCCAGGCGAGATGCGGAGCAAAGTTCAAGCAATTCGCGAGGTGGGGGCCGGCCAGACCGGCTACATAATGACCCCCACCGCTACCCCCTTTATGCATCCTCCCCCGGAGAGATTTGTCCGCAATTATGTGGAGTTTGTGCAGGCGGCCGCCGAGCAGTTACCATAAAGGCTGTGTAGTTGCTGCCCTCGCCTTCATGTGCTATAATGCCCCCGATGAGCCCCACGGACCGGCCTGAAGCTACAACAGGACAGAATAGCAGTCCATCTGTGGTAATACCGGTACAGGTTATGCCAGAGGCCGAGGGTTTGCCGCTTCCCGACTACCAGACCCCGCACTCGGCCGGTATGGACCTGCGCGCTGCTGTCAGTGAGCCGGTAACCCTCCAGCCCGGCCAGCGCCAGCTTATCAGCGCCGGAATAAGGATTGCCCTACCCGCGGGCTACGAGGCTCAGGTGCGGCCGCGCAGCGGGCTGGCTATTAAGGATGGAATTACGCTACTTAACGCTCCGGGTACAATTGATGCTGATTACCGGGGCACTATCCAGGTGGTCTTAATAAATCTGGGCGCTGAACCGTTCGCTATCAATCGGGGCGACCGCATCGCCCAACTCGTCATCGCCCCGGTCACCCGTGCCGAATGGCAACCGGTGGACGAAGTGGACGAAACGGCCCGCGGCCCGAGCGGCTTTGGTTCCACTGGTTGACTGGTACCTCTTCAAAGTGAACAGGAGATATGCCTTATAATGCCACTTTCAAACCGTGAAAACTATCTGCGCAACGTGACTATGACCGGCCCCGAATGGATGCCCTACAGCGTCCATATCTCTGATGCTTCCTGGGACCAGTTCCGGGAAGATATGGAGGAGGTCGTGGCCCGTCATCCGACTCTATTTCCTAACTTCCAGAAAGGGCAGCGAGATTTTGATAACTGGGAGTTCGCTCCTTTCTACCGCGCCGGAGAGCGATTTACCGATAGCTGGGATTGTGTCTGGGAGGCCGCTATCAACGGCTTAGAAGGAGCAGTTGTACACCATCCGCTGGCTGATTGGGCGGCTTTTGATGACTATCAAGTGCCGGATCCACTGGTGCAGGCGGACCGGGGGCCGGTTGACTGGCAGGCGACCCGCGAGGGCTTCAAGGCGGCTCAGGAGCAGGGCGGATTGACTGTCGGCGGGGTACCGCATGGATTTTTGTTTATGCGGTTATTTTATCTGCGCGGGTTTGAGAACCTGATGATTGACCTGGCCACCGATGAGCCTCGGCTGCCTCGCTTGATTGATGCGGTAGTTCAGCACAACTATAAAATTGTCCAGCAGTGGGTGCAGATGCAGGTTG
>JAUWJN010000184.1 GCA_030607655.1 bacterium | reverse complement strand
TGGCAGACCACACCGATTGGCTTGCCTGTCTCTGCGAAGTGCTTGGTGATTTTCATCAAGTCTTCGTCATAACGGATGTACTCCGGGGCCCGCCCGCCCGACAGAACCAGTCCCAGGTACTCCTCGGGGTTTACGTCGCCGAATGCGATGTCGGACGCGAAGTTATAGCCCTTTGACTCCACGGTAATGTCCCAATCAGGGTGTGAATCGTGTTGCACCAGGTGATAGAGACGCTTCTCTGGCGCAGCCAGCACCATCTCGTAACCGTCCTCCGGGATGCGGTAGTAGGGATACAAGGTATCCGTAACCTCCACCGCATCGCCAATCACCAATAGAACCTTCTCCATAGTCTTGCTCCTTTATGAACGGAAGTGTCTACTCCTATCAAATTCAATGCAGGAGGACCAAATATCTCTATGTTACCCGCGCGGAACACCAGCCTGCTCAAATGCGGTGCTCAGCGTCTCGTAGCAGAAGCGGGCGGCTGCCATAGGATCGTAGTCCTCTTGTGACCACACCATGGCACTGACTTCAAGGGTGATGAAGTCATCCCAACCCGCCTCATACATTGCCCGTACGTACGTTGTGCCATCCAAGTCGCCCTGGCCAAGCAAAACCAGTTCCAGGGTGCCATCATCGTGGAGGCGCGTGTCCGTGATGTGGGTATGGGCCGTGTAGGGCACCAGCGTTTTCACCGCCTCCTCGATCGGCTCGCCAGCCAGGAACAGATGCACGATATCAAAGTGAAATCTGATGCGCGGGTGGTTGACCGTGTCTAACAGCCAGACGATGCGCTCGGAGCGGTCCACAGCGGCCCCATGGTGCGCCTCTCCCGCCAAGATGAAGTCCTCCTCCTCGGCCACATCAGCACAGTCGTGCAGCAGTTCGACCATGTGGTCTTTTATGCTGTCCCATTCATCGCTGCGGCCGCCGAAGCCCATAGCGAGGACAGGGGGCTCGTTCGCTCCCAGGTCGCGGGCTAGTTGCGCGCAAACGCGCATCTGCTCAAGGTTCGCCTGGTGATCTTCGGGACTTGGCTGGTAGATGCTGCCTATCAGCATGAGTGCGGGCAGTCCTAGATTATCTGCCCGCAGCAGGTCACGCAGTTTCCTCCGCCGGGCGGTGTCCATCTGGTCGGGCATAGCCCCGACGTGCTTGGGGCCGATGAAAATTTCGACCCCGTCATAACCGATGTCGGCGAGGGCCGGGAAGGCTTCCTCTAAGGGCACAGTGGGCATTGCATAGGTTCCATAAGCGATTTTCATACCTGCCTCCTATTTTGGCTGATACTTACTCCTGTCGGCTATTCATTGGCGATGCGAAACGGGTGAGTATAGAGATTCATCGTCCCACCGCGCAGGTAGGCAATTAAGGTGACGCCTAGCTCCTCAGCCAGCTCGACCCCTAAAGAGGTCACGCCGGATGTGGAAGCGACCAGGGGAGAACCTGCTGCGGCTGCCTTCAGTATCATCTCCGAGGTCGCTCTGCCCGTGGTAACCAGTATCTTGTCTTTGCAGTCTAACCGCGATAGCAAGCAATGCCCCACTACTTTGTCAAGAGCATTGTGTCGCCCCACGTCCTCGCGCACTACCACCATTTCTCCCTCTAGGGAATATACCGCCGCAGCGTGAACCCCACCTGCCGAGGCATACACCGACTGATAATCGTGCATCTGCTTAGGCAGTTCATACAGTATCTGGGGCGAGGCGCTTATATTGAGGGAAAGCTCAATCTTCCCCACAAGCCGCTCTCTGGCGATATCTACTACCCCGCGGCTGGCGCAAGCCGACGGTATAAACAGCGGCTGATCAAGACTAACGTCAGCGGTAATGCGTAGTTCAACCAGGTTCTCCTCCTCGGGGCAGTGCCGTACCATCAGCACCTCATCCATACTAGCTATGATGTCTTCAGTGAAACAAAAGCCCACTGCCAGCTCTATATCATCCCCGGGTAGACGCATAAGCACCGCCAGAGTCTGGTCATTGACCCGGATAGTGAGCGGCTCCTCTATGGCCAATCGCCGGCTTTGGGTGTGAGGCTGTTGGGTGCGGCGATACTTCGCAATTGACCAAGACTTAGTCAGGTCCACCGGATCACCTCCTTCTACCACACTGCTCGAGTTCAGCGGTGCAACCATGCGGCTACCACCATGGCCATAATCCCGGCCCCCAGGCCCCATTTGTCCAGCCGTGAAACCTTTATACCTGGCGTGGCGTACTTGCGTATATTAAAGCCCCGGGCCAAAGCTGCTGCTACTATGTTGTCCGCCGCCCCCAGGACATTGGTTATGATAGTAATCGCCATTAACCTTAAGGTATGCAGCTTCCGACGGCGCAAGCCTCCCCTTAATTGTAACGCCGTCCAGGCCTGGCGGGCTGTTTGATATACCCGCGGCAAGGCATTCAAGGCCACCCCGAGAGCAAAGCCAAAGCCTTTGAGGTAGCAACGCTCTAAGGCTGCGGCGACTTCAGCCACCGACACCGTAGCGGCCACAATGCTGATTGCCAAGAGCACCAGCAAGGCCCGAAAAGCCATCAGGAGCCCCATACTCAAACCGGGTGGAATTACATATAGCTCCAACCACGGCGCCGAAACGCCGTCCAGGAATAGCCAGCCGCCAGCTATTAACAAACAAAAGCTTAGGGCCACGCGCCAGTGCCGGAGCCGGCGCCACGCTCCTGGGGCCACGACTGCTGTGAAGAGTCCTAAGCCTAGCCCATAGACCAACATAACCGCGGGAAGTGCGGTAGCGGCCACCACTAGTGTTGCCCCTAAGAGACTCAAACCGCCCACTACGCCCAGCCGGGCCTGACACGACTGCCTTTCAGGGCCAGCCTGTGACGGGGCTTGCCGGGCTAATGAAGATTTGACTGCCGCCTGTGTATCCATCATCTTGTCCAGTAGTAAGCTTCCGGCAGTGTACAGAGAATATCACCCGGCGGCCCCGTCCTGGTGACTCGGCGTTCCGCAGAGAGCAGACAGAGTGAGAAAGCCCGTATTATGCCGGTGCCGCCGGTCCCAGGCGGGCACGCACTGCCGCGACAATTTGCCCGGCTACATAACCGCCGACCGCACCCGCACCGGCTCGAATCAGTAGCATCAGGATAATGACGACAATAACTGCCTCCGGGGGCAGATGTAACAGTCTGACTCCCTTCTCAATGACTCTCAGATACATCACATATACGCCCTGGCCGGCTATGATGCCTTGGCCAACGAAGGGATGAAAGAAAGTCCAGGCAGTAGCCGTGGCCCCCGCCAGCACTAGCCGTATACGCGAGGGCTGAAGAATGCGGAACGTTACCAGTTCAGCGAGCAGGCCCTGAATCAGTATCGCGGCCATAGGGGAGAGGATGACTCCCCCCACTGAAAACATTTTTAGAATCGCGGCGATAGCGGCGGTGGCAATAATTGTGCCCCGCTGCTGGACCAAGCATCTGGTTACTAAGGCTATGGTGATGCCAATGGTGGAAAGAATCAGTCCCCTGAGGGGTATATGGAGAGAATGCAGATAGGCCCCCAGGCTTATTTCGACTGCTCCCCATAAGGCCCCACCCAGACCGACATAGACTAACCATCGCGTGCTATTTCTCACTTACCGGCCTCCGGGCAGAGCTGAGGATAACTTCTTGATGGCGCGGTCAATGCCATTAAAGGTTTACTGCCCACTGACTTGCCCTTCACTCGTCCTTGGGCGACAATTCGGCCATTTTCCATCACGATAACCCGATCGGCCCATTGTCGCACCGTCTCGGTGTGATGGGTAATCAGCAGCAGTCCGTGTCCGGGATTACGGGAAGGGGCGGCCAGTTTCATAAGGTTATAAAGGACCTCGACATCCTGGCCGGCGGTAGGCTCATCTAGTATCAGCAGACGGGGAGCCAAACTGAGGGCCGCTGCTACTGCAGTTCTCTCCTGCTCCCCGCAGCTCAAAGTTTGCGGGGAACGATTCTTCAACGGTGCCAGGCGCAGTTCTGTCAACACCTGCTTAATCCACGGGGCATTGCCATTGCCCAGGTTGTCAGGGCCGACCCATATCTCTTCGGTCACGGTATCGCACAAGAAATGCTGCTGGGGCTGTTCGAAGATCAAGCCAATGTCGCTTCCCAACTGAACGCGACCACCGTCAAAGTCATATTGGATTAACCCCTTCTGTGGTCGCAGCAACCCCGCCAGCAGTTGAGCCACTGTGGTCTTGCCGGCGCCATTGGGTCCGACCAGCGCGAGGCATTCGCCTGGATATATCGCCAAATCCAAATTCCTAACCGCCGGTGTGGTTCCATAGCTATAGGACACATCCTTCACAACGACCAGTGGACGGTGGCCAGTATCGGTCGTCAGCCTCAGGCCGTTGCTGTCCACTGCCCCCTGTCCACTGTCCTCTATGTTTATGACTTGCTCCCAGGCCTGACGGGCTGGTTGAGGGATAGTTGGTTGCTGGGGTAGACCGTCATAGGCTATCTGTCCCTGCGCCAGTTGAATCTCCCGAGAGGCTAACTCTCTGAACTCCTCGGGGCGCTGTTCAACTACTATGATGCCCATACTCAAGTGCCGGTGTAAGTGGACCAGAGTTTGGCGCAGTTTCTTAATGGCGGCGTAGTCTACGTTGGTAGTAGGCTCGTCCAGGATAAGTATGCGGGGCTGGAGGGCTAGCACGGAGGCAATCGCTACCCGTTGCTTCTGTCCCGCTGACAGCGTGGGGATAGCCTGCATCCGCAAATGCTCAATACCAACGGCGGCCAAGGCCTGCTCAACTCGTTGAGTAGTCTGACGTTCAGAAAGCCCCAGATTGTGGGGCCCAAAGGCTACCTCTTCTTCTACATACAGGTTAAAGAGTTGGCACTGAGGCTGTTGAAACACCATGGCGACCTGGCCCGCCAGTTCAGGTAGGGGCGTATCGGCAGTGCTACGCCCCGCTACGGTGACCCTCCCTGACATTGCCATCTCATAGCCGTGAGGTATTAATCCCGACAAGCACCGCACCAAGGTAGTTTTACCACTGCCCGAAGGGCCGGTTATCAGCACAAATTCATTTGCGGTAATATCCAAGCAGATGTCGCGGAGCAGAAACTGCTCCCTAGCCTGTACTCCCAAATGTGCGGCCTGGATACGCATAGACCTTTCTCCTACCACCAGCGGGAACCGATCTTGTGGCCCTTTATATGTGCCTTCTGCCACTTGGCCCGGCCGTCAGCGCAAGCATAATTGCGGCCCCCAAAGTGATTACCCTCTCCGGTGCCGTGATGGTCTTCAAAGATGAATACGAAAGAGGGGTCTAGGATTTGGCTAATCTGCACCGGATGGGGCTCCCAACTCTTGAAGTTATTAACTACAATCATGGCGTTAATCTCGTAATTGGTTTCGGGCCCAGTATCGGGCTGGTCGCGGGCAAGCACGGGGCAAAAGCCCACCTCAGCGTTATGAATATGGGGCTGGAGCGCCCTGACATAAGGCGCGGCATCCCAACGGTTAGTGCCATCGGGACTATCCTCGTCACCATCCCCGGCCGGAGCACGAGGCTGCAGGTCAAAGGGGTAATACCCAGCGTGATCGCTGGTGTACAGCATCATCGCCATGCCCAGTTGACGCAAGTTTGACAGGCATACCGTCTGCTGGGACTTCGCCCGAGCTTGGGCAAAAACCGGGAATAACATCATCGCCAAAATAGCGATAATCGCCATGACCACCAGTAGCTCAATCAAGGTAAAACCGCCCGATAAGGGGCAGGGATCCTCCCTACT
>JAUWJN010000072.1 GCA_030607655.1 bacterium | reverse complement strand
CTTTATTGGTGGCAGCCCATCTACCCATCAAGCGCCGCCTACTTGCGTTGAGCTTCCTGGCACTACTGCTCGCGGGGCTCATTGTCCGTGCCGCTGCTCCCCGTCAAATATGGCTGGAGTGGTTTACTGCGGTACAGCGCTGGCCGGGCTTCACACTTTTGACGTCGCACAATACCCGCTACGGCAATGTGGCCATAACGCAGCACGACTCCCAGATGAGCGTATACCATGACGGTCTGTTGATGTTTACCACTGAAGATGAGTTAGACAATGAAGAGCTGGCCAACTTGGTGTTGCTTCAGCATCCGGCACCTAAGCGTGTGCTGATTATGGGCGGCGGTTTGGGCGGGCTTATCGGGGAGGTATTGAAACATCACCCCCAGATGGTGGATTACGTGGAATTGGATAGGCAGGCAATTGGGGTGATTCGCCGCTACCTGCCCCTGAGGTTGAGTGAGCCGTTGACTGACGAGCGGGTTAATCTGATTTACGCCGATGCGCTGGCGTTTTTGCGCACAACCAGTCGCCGATATGATGTCATCATTAGCAACGTGGGCGACCCCCGTACTGCCGTGATGAATCGTTTCTACACCTGGCAGGCCTTCCAGGACGCAGCAGAGCACCTGACCTCTGAGGGCATTTTCTGTATCAATCTCTCGTATCCTCAAACCCACTTAAGCGGCCCGCGCCGTCTGCTTCACGCCAGCGTCTGGCAGGGGCTGCACCAGATGTATCCGCAGGTTCTAGCGCTGCCGGATGGTCGCATCTACTATCTGGCGGCCAAGCAGCCGAACCAACTGACTACTGACCCCCTGGTGCTCAGTGCACGGCTAACCGAGCGTCAGATACAAACCAAGTACATCACCCCATATTTTATAGAGACGGTAATGGTGCCCTTCGCTCGCCAGTTGCTGGAGCAATCACTTGCCGAAGTGGCTGACACGCTCGTAAATGATGATTTCCGCCCGGTTACTTACCATTATTTGCTGCGTTTGTGGTTACGGCGCTTCGGCCTGGGCGGTCTAGATATCCCGCTGAGTTTTCGCAATATCCTGGCCGTAGTTATGGGTTTGGTGGGCCTCTGTGGGCTGGTAGGCATATACCTGTGGACGCGGCGTGATAAACCGGTCTGGCGGTGGGGTATCCCCGCGGCTCTGGCGGCTACCGGCATGGTGGAGATGAGTATGCAGTTGGTAGTAATATTCAGCTTCCAGGTTATAGCAGGCTCGCTGTTCTACCAACTGGGTATCCTGATGGCTCTGTATATGGGAGGACTGGCTGCCGGCGGCCAGATAGGCAGGTATCTGACTACCAGTAAACAGCGCTCGGCCATAATTCTGTGTTCTACTCTAGTGGGTCTGGCTATAGTAGCGGCGCTGATGCCGGCGGTATTATTGTGGCTGTCACAGCATCGCGAATTGGCTGGCCTAGTGTTGGGCACCGCGGCAGCCACTTTTGGCCTCTTAGGGGGACTTCACTATCCCACCGGCGTGGCGGTATTCGCTATCTCCGGTCAGGAAGCGCAGGCGGGCGCTATTCTCTATGCCAGTGATCTAGCCGGCGCTTCGCTGGGGGCGCTATTAATAAGTACTGTAGTCATTCCCGTGGCCGGCTTACTGCATAGTTGCTTCCTGATCTCGCTGGTCAGCGTCGCCGGCCTGCTGGTTGCGAGTGCTAGCCTGGCTCAGGGCAGAACGGGGCGTTAGTCTTCTAAGGCAATATTGAAGAGCTGTTCCTTGACCTCGGCTGTCGCAAACTCCTGGCGCTCGGCGATCAGTCCAGCGGCCCTTTCTTCCGCCTGCTCGTATAGCGTAGGATGGTTCTCGGTTATCCATCGCGATAGCATGCCCACAGAAAACAGATCGGGCTGGTAAGCCAACCGGCGGGAGTATTTTGCGGTGTGAGGGTGGCCCAAAAACTTCAGGTCCGCATAGTCAGGGCAGGTAACAACATCCTCAATTGCCGCCACCGCCTCCGCGAGGCCGTCAATGCTGATCCCCGAAGCGAAATCAAACACATAACCAGCTATCTCGTTGTCCAAAACGCATTGGGCAAAATCAGCCAACTCCAAGCCTGACATTTCTGCCGTCGCACCCTGGATGATGGAAGCCCCGCACATCACACTAACGGCCAGGGAGAAGAATCGCTCGCCAGCCGCCTGAGCGTCAGCGGCTTTGGCCTCAGTAGGCGCGAAGGCATGGGTGACAAGATTGTAATGTCTCCCCATCTGAACCAGTCCGGCGATCAATTGCATAGTACCAGGAGACATAGTAATTACGTCTCCGGTTCTTAGGTCGCACCCCCCGGCCGGAGCTGAGAAATCACAGCCGCTTCCCGGCGCAGCAGCTTGAGTTAACACGACTCCCAGGAGGATAGTAGCTGTAGTTTGGACAATGCTGGCCGCGACATCCAAGGGGCTGGTCAGACCAGCCATGGGGTAGGCTCCCATGGAAACGGGAACACCTGCACGGGCGGCGTGGATTAGGACCTCCGCTCCGTGTTCGGTGAGCCATAACGGCGCCTCGGCGTTAATGCCCGTGCTGAACAGCGGGCGCTGCCGCAATTGCTCCCGATCACCTGCAAACAACGACGCCATTCGGATCAGCTTTTCAACGTCCTTCCTACCATCGGACTGTAGCAATAGCGGCTTCGACGAGTAACAGAATAACAGAGCGGCCAGCTCCGGATAGAGATGGCTACCGGACATATCTGGCGGCTCAACCAGGTTGATCAGCAGATCAATGTGCTCCAACTTTTGGTGTAAAGTGATCGCATCTACCAGGTCGTCTCGGGTGGTGTCGCGGTATTGCCCTCCAGCATAGAGCTTCAAGGCAGCAGCGCCGCATGCGGCGTGGGTGGTAGTCAGGTTAATGTCCAGGGCACGCGGCTGGTCAGTTCCCCGGGGGTACAAAGTGTAGCTGCGCCCCACGGTGCCCAGGGCCTGGCGAATAGACTCCTCACCCAGATAAGCCCGGCCCTCGCTCCAGTCGCAGCGCACACCGTATTCCTGGAGAAGCGTGAGCGCCTCGTCAGAATCAATACGAACACCTAACTTGCTGAGCAACGATACAACGCTATCGTGAATCTGCTGAACAGACTCGTCTGACAATACTTTCAGAGGATTGCGCGCGAACCAGTTTTCGGGCATCTTCCGTCTCCTGTACGGGTGTTGAGGCTTTATCCGTAGACTTGAGCAGCCTGCTCAGCCACAGCAAGAGCTTTTTGGCAGACCTGCACAGTTCTCTCCACATCCTGCTCAGTATGAGAGAAGTTCACAAACCAGTGATGACCGGGATGAAAGAAGACCCCCAGTCTGACGGCCTCCGCGTAGAAGGCATCCTTCGCCCTGGCATTTACCGCTTCTTCCTCGATGGCAAACCGCAGGAAGGGCATCGGCGGGGCGCCAACAACTTCTACATTAAGCGGGCTTTGGGATACGACTTGTCGGAGTCCTTCCTGCAACTTCTCGCCTAGATGCCAGAGCCGCTCAATTACGCCGTCTCTTTGTATTATCTTCAGAACTGCCAGCGCAGCCGCCATTTCCAGTGAGCTTACGAAGAAAGTAGCCGAGAAGAGACCCTGCTCGGTGGCGCTCATAATCTCTCGATTGCCCACCACCGCGGCGATGGCATAACCATTGGCCATGGCCTTGCTAAGCGCACACAGGTCAGGCTCCACCCCGAAATACTCTTGAGCTCCGCCCGCCGCCAGGCGAAAGCCCGAACGAATCTCGTCAAAAACAAGAACAGTCCCGTTCTCTATACAGAGCTGCTTGACACCTTCCAAGAAGCCCGGCTGTGGCATCTCGATTTCGAACGGCATCATAATTACGCAAGCAATCTGTCCTGGATAGGCCGTGAAGAGTTCCTGCAGAGAGTCTAGATTGTTGTATTCAAACGCGTGGGTCAAATCTCCTGTGCATTGAGGTATGCCCGCGCCCAAGCCCTGAGAGTTGCCAATGGCCCAATCAGCCCAGCCATGGTATCCGAAGCGGATAATTCTGTCTCTGGCGGTATAAATACGAGCAATTCGCACGGCGGCAGAAGTGGCATCGGTGCCGGTTTTGAGGAAGCGCACCATTTCAGCGCACGGGACCAGCTCGACTAGCCTTTCCGCAAGAGCGTGTTGCAGGGGATGGCTGAGCAGGGATATGAAGCCTTTTTTGATCTGCTTGATGGCCGCGGCGTCCACCTCCGGGTAGGCGTGGCCCAGCAGAATGCAGCCGTATCCCGACATCCAGTCAATGTACTCATTGCCATCTACGTCCCAGACCCGCGACCCGCTGGCCCGCTGCATATACACTGGATAGAGCCCGGGGACGAATGGGATCCTCGCCCTCGTCACACCTCCCGGTATCAGCGTCTTGGCTTTCTCAAAGATGCGATAAGATTCCCTATACCTGTCGTCGATCATTGGTGTCTCCTCGCTGCTGCCGGCTCTATGGCAATCGGGATTTGCCAGAGGATTATTGCTTGGTGTGATGTTCGCTGCTCGATACATCAGTTCCTTCGTGCAATGACGTTAATCAAAGAAGGTATCGGATAGTCTGATAGTGAATAGTAGACGGTCGGATTTTTGTATATCCCAACATCACTAACGTCAACATACGCAGATGTAAGCGGAGCCAGTTATATGCTGAACAGTGCAGTTCTGACTATGGGGGCTATCGCCGCGCTGCTCTACCAAGCCTGGGCATTCCTGCTGGGCAAAACTCCTAATTTGCTGCTGGGGCTGATATGCCTGGTGCTCGTGGGGTTGGCTGTGTATGTGTCAACTGAGGCCCTGCCGCGTCTGCGCCGGGAACAAGCCCCGTAGTTGACCCCCGCAATGTGAAGCGGAGCCTGAGTTAGACCGCAACAAGCTGAAAAGGAGAACCGTCAGATGAACTGCATCCTCATCGCCATTGACGCTCTTCGCGCGCAGCACTTGGGCTGTAACGGTTACGGGCGCAGCACCAGCCCGAATCTGGATGAACTGGCAAGCCAAGCAGTGACCTTCACTGACTGTACCCCGGGGTACGCCTACACTGTACCCTCATTCACCACAATGTTCACCGTCCGGTATGTGTTCAACCACAAGGTTTTCGGCAATCCCCATGGGCGGCCCAATGAGAACGAGTTTATGCTGGATGACACCATTCCTACCCTCGCTGACCTGCTGGCACGCGAGGATATAGTCACCGCGGCGGTGGACAATCTCATGGGGTTTGGCAGCCATCCCAAGCAATTCATACGTGGCTACCGATACTACATCAGCGTAACCCAGCGGCGCAAGCAGCGGCCCCATCAGGTGACTGCCGACCAACTCAACCAGGAGGTCATTCCCTGGCTGCGGGCACATTCCAATGAAGAGTTCTTCCTGTTCATTCACTACTGGGACACCCACCAGCCGTTTGTGCCTCCCCACCCCTTTGATGAGGCGTTCCAGGGACTGGAGGGCCTCAGAGTGATTGAGGCCCCCGACGGTCGCGACTACGTTGAGGATGTCGGTTACAAAGATGATCTGAACGAGAAGAGCCTGGCCAACGTCAACCACTACGATGGCGAGATTCGTTACGTTGATGACCGCATCGGACAGATATTCAATCTGCTCACCGAACTGGGCATCTACGAGCAAACCGCGATTATAGTGACGGCCGACCACGGCGAGATTATGATGGAACGGCCGCTTACCCCTTTCTGTATGCGTGGCATCTGGCACCCTACGATGCAGGTGCCGCTAATTGTGCGCCTGCCGCACCTCACACCCCACGCCCACTTATGCTCTGCTCTCACGCATCATGTGGACATCGTCCCGACCATTCTTGAGTTCTATGACATGCAAACCACTACTTCCGGGGACGGCTTCCCGCTTATGCCACTTTATGCTGGTCAGACGGATGCGGTTCGGGCGCAGGTTATCGGCGAGGCGACTTACTGTGGGATCGCGCAGCGTCTACTGAAGGACCGCGCTTATAAACTGGTGAAGAACTTCGTGCCAAGACCCTACGAAGAATGGATTCCCAAACGTGATGATGTTATTTGGTCCGCCCCGCAGCCACTGGAGCTTTACGACCAAGTAAGTGACCCTTGCGAACTAGTGAACCTGGCTCCAGGGAAGCCCGATGTCGCCCAGGAAATGGAACAGAGACTGGATGTGGCTATTGCCAAGACGATGCGTGAGGGAGAAGACCCGTTCCGCGAGGAAATGTGGGAGAGGATATGGACCGGCGGGTCACTGTTCAACTGATGAACAGTAAAGCCGCTAAGGACAACGCATGTATTACTCACCCACCTTAATTTGCTCTACCGCCTCGGCGATAGCCGCACAGATGTACTCGTTGTCCTCCTCAGGCATTTGGGGGTGCATCGGCGGACAGAACAAGCGCGCCCCGATTTCCTCCGAGATCGGCAGTCGCTGGCCGATGGTATGGTCGGCAATGAACGGATAGCCCTGCTGGTATGTGGGAGCATTGGCCACCACAGTGTTCACCCCATAATCCTCCTTCAGTATCTTCATCAGTCGGTCGCGCTTCTGTCCCGCCCACTCACGCGGCACCAGAATGTTGTACAGATAGTAGGCGTGATCGCACTCCGGTGGCTCGTAGGGCAGCGTCAGTTCGGGGATGTCCTTTAGCATCTCGGTGCGCTCCCGAGCGAGCTTAACCCGTGGCGCTATCATATCGTCCAGTCGCCGCAATTGCACCAGCCCCACCGCAGCCTGAATTGTGGTCATCTTGTAGTTTGTGCCCCACCGCGGGTCTCTAGTTCCGGGCTTGTCGCTATCAGTCTCCAGGTCGCCGGGCATCTCCATACCCCATTGCCGCAACCCGCGTAGCCGCTGTACTAACTGCGGGTCGTCAGTGGTGAGCATGCCCCCTTCACCCAGTGTTGTCATCAGCTTCATAGTGTGGAAACTAAAGACAGTCATCCACCCCTTCTTACCGATCTTGCCGCCCTTGTAGCCGCCGCCACAGGAGCGGGCCGCGTCACCGATAACTTTCGGGGGCCCATACTTCGGATGGGGGTGGCGTTCGGCAATCTCCAGGTAGTCATCCATCGGAGCCGATAAACCATTCATGTGAGTCGCCAGGATTGCCCGGGTGCGAGGCGTGATACGTTTCTCGACGTCAGATGGGTCGGCATTAAGGGTTCGGGGATCAGCTTCGCATAGCACCAGCGTGCCGCCGTATCCCAGAATAGAATAGTGGGCACCCTTAAAGTTTATGGCGGGACTGATGACCTCATCGCCCGGCTCCAGGTCCAGCGCTATCACTGCCATGTCCAACCCTACGCCCGCGCTGGTGATTGATACTGCGTACTGGGTGCCGCAGTACTCGGCGAATTTCTGCTCAAATTCGGCTATCGCGCCAGAAAGGAATCCAAATCCATCCATAGAACTCATTGCACTTCTTATGGCGCTGACTACCGCCTCAATCTCCTCTTCCGTGTACCAGTTTCCCAGCATCGGTTCGCCCCCCCATGGTTTGGTGAGGCTGCCGTGTTCTAGAATCTCTTTTCGCCGGCTTTCGTCCAGCACTGTAGGACTCCTCTCACACTTCATAAGGTACGAATTCGGTTTCGCTGAGTGGCGGCTTGGGTTGCATTATCCAGAAGGTCTGGGGGGCAGCCTGCGGGTTGGCGAAGGTCAGGGCCAGAGTACCTGCGTTGTGGTTACTGCCCGGGTCGGTATCGTCGCGGTGGCCCATAAACTCACGTACTTCCTCGGCGCTGCAGTGGCCGCTTTGCTGCCGGGCAAATTGCAGCAGACGGCCACGCCGGAAGCGTGTAGTATCTGACTCGCTGATTCCCCGGCCGCCGCGCTGCGCCATCTGGTAAAGCTCGGCGTCATCCACCCAATGATTGGTGATTACTGCGAACCCCTCAGCCTCCACTTCGAAGAGGCCTAGGGGTGTGCTCTGCGCCGCAAACACCCCGCCCTGGGCGTCAACGGCGACCAGGTTGATCTGGAAGGAGTGTTCACGGCAGAATTCCCGTACCTCGTCCGCCGTGGAGCACTGCTCCATTATTGCCCGTATAGCTATGTCCTGGGGCAGGAGAGGATCCGGCTTTTCGATTTCGCCAAAGAAGTTCAGCGAAGAAATGGCGATAGCCAGTCCGGCGCTGTTCATGCTATCGGCGGCCCAGCTCATGCCGCTGATGGGCAGCGTGATGAACCGATGCCGGCCCTCCGGGCCAAACCTGACCGGGCCACAGTACAGGTCCGGCGGGTCGTCCAGAGCCGCCGTACAAGCCAGGGTGCCATCAGCGAGGGTAATGGCCATCGTCGAGCATTGGCTGGGCTTTGTTGCGCCAGCCGGAGTACAGTAATTCCACACCCGGCAATTTAGCCACAAGATTTCCTGGTAGTCCAGTCCCACGCCCTGGGCCACGGCCGCCATTTCCTCTAGCAGCCAGGGGAAGTGCTTCTCGATCAAGGACTCTCTGCGCCCCACCCATGCCTGGATAGTGGCATCACTGCGCGGGAATCTTTTTTCATCAAGTAGGAGACTCAGCGCTTGGAGGATTATGTCCTTTAGCGTCCTGCCGTACGCCAACCCAATCTGCTCCGGAGAACCAATAAAAGTAGGAAGATCCATGTTAGTTGACCTCACCGGGGGTTTTTCATATACACTGCGGATTAGACTGCTGCGGCTAGCTAAGGCGTCCAGTCCGGCTAGCGTCTCGCGACCGGAGCCTAGAAGGGCCGCGCCCATGGCCCCAATTCCCACTGCCGCGGCTTGCTGGATGAACTGTCGTCTAGCTATCTTACTATTATCCATCAATATTTCTGCCGCACCCATGACAGTATCAGGGTGCGTGTTAAAATTCTACCCGTTTGGTGAAGTAGGTGTCAAGTCAGTTTAGCTCACGAGGCAGTTGATAGCTGCACAACGCTACCTTCCGGTACAGCCGCTGCTCAAATGGTTATTCCTCTTTGTAGCATTTTTTGAGCGCTCCTGCAGCGCATCCCAGGCATAGGGAGGTGAAACCCTCAGTGATAGTGAAGATAGTCATAAGCTGGTTATACGAGGTCTACAGGAACATTAGCGCGGCAGACACAAACTCCTCAGAGGCCGAGACAATTGACTTGGTAGCTTTGAGGGAGCAGTCTGGCCCCGCCTATTCAGCAAGCTACTATGCCGAATAACTTGGTCGTCAACCGCCTACATATCTATACCCGAGGCTTACCAATAGCAGCGGCAGTGCTGTGTTTGTCGTTTTTACTGGTTCCCACAGTTGGCTTTAGCCAATCAATTCTGGAATCATCCCGCG
>JAUWJN010000062.1 GCA_030607655.1 bacterium | reverse complement strand
GCGCACCCGCCTGATCGTGCACATACTGGACGTAGCCGCAGTGGAAGGCCGCGACCCGCTGAATGACTTCCGCCAGTTGAACGCCGAGCTGCAAACGTATGATGCGCGCTTGGCCAATTTGCCGCAGATAGTCGCGCTCAACAAGATAGATTTGCCCTCAGCGAGCGAGAATTTGCCCGCCTGTCAGGATTTTTTTCAGCAGCAGGCCCTGGCACCCTTTCCGATTTCTGCGCTTACTGGTGAGGGTATCCGCGAGCTGATTGGTGCGGTGACCGGCAAGCTGCAGACCTTGATCGAAGCCAAGCCAGTCGAGGCGCCTCCCGAAACCCTTGAAATGCCGACGGCCACGCCCCGTAAGCTGCAGATATTCCGCGCCGGCGAGGGGGTATTTGTGGTGCGGGGCACTGAGGTGGAGACCATCGCGCAGCGAGCTAATCTCCAAACCACTGACGGCGTCCACCGCCTTCACGAGCAACTCCGTAGCACCGGACTGTTGGAAAGACTGGAACACGCTGGTGTTAAAGAAGGTGACACTGTTTTTATCGGTGAACTTGAGCTGGAATATTCGCCTGATATGTAGACCTATCTGTTCAGCCTATTACTTCACCTTATGCTCAGTCAAAGGAAAGATAATAATGGAGATCGTTGACTTCGACATTGATAAATACCAGGCCCGTCGCGAAGAGAGCAGCACACGCCGTGAGATCTCGTTTAGCTTCCGTGAGCCTGACCGGGTAGTAACTAGCGCTTCGGTCGCCTCTCCTTATTTCTGCTGGCTGTTGGGGATAGATATTGCCGATTACTACCAGGACATTGACCTGCAAATACAGGTGCAAACCTGGGGGCTGAAATGGCACTATGAGAACCTATTTGACGACTTCACCGGCACCGGTTTAGGCTGGCAGATTGGCACCATTGCTGAAGGTCTGGTTTTTGATTGCGAAATATTCCGGCCTGGACATACCACGCCTTACATTGTTCGCAAGATTCATTCAATGAAGGATGTAGAAGAACTGGAAATTATTCCCCCGCGTGATAATCCCCAGGTCCAGGAGCATCTCCAGCAGTGCCAGCAGTTTGCCGACCGTGCCGCGGAACTGGGGCTGGACATGCCAGTCAGCGCGCCCAGCCTGGGAATCCATCCGCCGATATCAGCGGCCACTGCTATTGGTGACCCGGACTGGGTCTATATGATGATGGCCGCTGAGCCGCAGGCCATCAAGCTGCTATTTGACAAGTGTTTCCAGGCCTTTTGTATGCTGCAAGATTATATGATTGAGCTTAACGCTGGTAATTATGATTCTCTGGGACTAGCCGACGATAACTCGGCCTTTATCAGTGCTGAGATGTATAAAAAGCAGATATTGCCGTACAACAAGGCACTCTATGAGCGCTATGGACGCAAGTACCGCTACCTGCACCCCGATGGACCCTCCCAGCAGAATTTTCCGGTCTACGCCGACGTCATCAAGTTGAATATGATGGACATTGGCGGTTGGAGTCGCTTGCGGCCGGCCGTGGATATTCTCAAGCCGGCGGGGTGTGTAATCAATGGCAATCTGAATAACCGCGACCTGTATGCAGGGTGGACGGAGGATCTGCGCCGCATAATTCGCCAGATGATACGGATGGCAGCTCCGGGCGGTGGGTATCAATTCGCCATCGGGGGCGAGACCTATGCGGGGATTGACCCTGAGGTGTTGTGCCAGACCTTCGAATACGCTCACGAGGTGGGCCAGTATCCCCTAGATATCCCCGAGGAGCCTTTCCCCGAGGACCAACTAAAGGGCCGGCCGGGAATAACCCCGTGAGATACTGCTGGAAGACCCCAACCTGTAGCTGTAAGACTAAGTGGAAGAGTCCGATTGGCATTAGTGTCTTAGTATAGGAGAGAGAGATGAGAATATGAATTCGATCGAACGGGTCAAGGCCACCCTCAAATTCGAGGAAACTGATAAGGTTCCGCTAGGCCATTGTACCATTGACTGCGACATCGCCGGCAAAGTGCTGGGTCGTAAAACCTTCATCCGTGATACGGTCGGGACGCAGATGGCCTATTGGGAAGGTCGCCGCGACGAGGTCGTCGCGGGCCTCATCCAGGACATCCCCGAACTCTTCGGGAAGCTTGACATCTATGACCTCCTCAGCATCGGCTTCCTGGTGCCACCCAAAGGCTATCATCCCCAGGCGCCGAAAAAGATTGACGAGAACACCTGGGAGGACGAAGAGGGGCGCGTATACAAGTATTCGGAGCCGACTAACGAGATTCACTGTGTGCACGACCCCCATACATGGGAATACGAGTTCAAGCTGGAGGACTATGACCTGGACCCGGACGTCGAGCCCCCGGACGAGAGCACCTACGAGGTGGTTGACGCCATCCTGCCCAAGTTGCCTCCCGATAAGTACCTCATTGGCCCCTTCCCACTAGCGCCCGGTCTGATAGTGCTTGGTGGCTGGGAGCGGGGGATGATTGAGATAGCTGATCACCCTGAAGTGGTTGAGCGCGCCATCCAAGCGGGCATTGCCCGCACCCGTAAGGAACAGAAGTTCTGGCGTAATGACGGCTGGCAGGGGGTGATGGACGGCTACGACCTTGGGCACACCACGGGTACCTTCGTCTCCCCGGCCACCTTCCGGCGTTTGTTCCTGCCGGCCCTCAAGTTCAATGCAGATAGCGCCCACGCTCATGGCCTTGACTTCTTCAAGCATAGCTGCGGCGACAACAAGCCGATTTTGGACCAGTTTGTGGAAGCCGGCATTGACTGTGAGCAGTCGCTGCAGCCGCAGGCGGGTATGGATCCGGCGCTCATCAAGCAGATGACCGGCAATAGCTACGCGGTCTGGGGTGGGGTAGACGTGGCGAACCTGGTCGCCGGCACCCCCGAGGACGTACGAGCTGATGTACGCCGTGCTATGGAGATGGCCAAGCCCGGCGGCGGCTTCATCTTAGGCCCGAGTCACAGCGTCGCCTTTGGCACGAAGTATGACAACTTTGTGGCGATGCTCGACGAGTTTGAGAAGCTCAGAGACTACTGACGGCGCCCTCGTGCCCCTGAGCAACGCAGGGGATTCTCATTGCCGGGGCGAATTAACCCGTAGGTTAGAGTTAGGGGGATGATTGCTACTATGCCTATTGGCCTTATTGGAGGCACCGGTCTCAGTAAGCTCCCCGACGTAGAACTGGAAGCGGAGGTAGTATCTACTCGCTTTGGCCAGGTCTCAGTCCAACGTGGCTCCTGGGCTGGCCAAGACATAGTATTCCTGGCCCGGCACGGTGCCGATGAGCATCTGGCCCCTCACCAGATCCCCTACCAGGCTAACATCAGTGCTATGCAAGAGTTAGGCTGCACACATATCATCGCCACCAACGCCGTGGGTGCCATCCGTCAGGACATCGAGCCGGGGCATCTGGTGTTGCCCAACCAATTCCTCGATTTTACCAAGTCCCGGCCGCACAGCTTATTTGACGATCCGAAGATGCAAGTTGTCTATGTTGACGTAAGCGAGCCGTATGACCCCAATCTGCGCCAGCTCATCGCCGAGCAGGCCTGGGAGCTGGGGTTAGTTATTCATCAGGATGTGGTATACGTATGCACTGAGGGGCCGCGCTTTGAGACGCCGGCGGAGATTCGGATGTTCGCTACCCTGGGGGGAGAGGTGGTGGGGATGACCGGAGTGCCGGAGGTGGTGTTAGCCTGCGAAGTCGGCATCCGCTATGCCAGCCTCTGTATTGCCACCAACTACGCCGCTGGCCTCAGCCCCCAGCCCGTGACTGCCCAGGAAGTCCACGAACTTATGGACCAGCGCCGCCCCGACCTGTTACGACTGCTAGAGGCAGTATTGTTGCAGCTAGGCGCGTAGCGGGCACAGCTGGTTCAGAAACTAAACTGCTGCGGGGCCGCTACGTCGCCGCTATCTTCAGCGCCTTGGCGGCCATGGCTATATTCAGCACTGCACATCGGCCTGACTCGCTGTCCCACCAGGCACACTTCTCCTGGACACAGTCGTCAGGGCGGCCGGTCTTTACCAGTCGGCGCACCGAATCATCAAGCGTCTGCGGTTTGAGTGCTAATAGCGGGCAGGTTAGTGCGTGCTGAGCTTGTTCCTCTTGGCTGTTCTCTGTCTCACTCATTATCGGTCATACCTCCCTCTTATGAACTTAGGCTCTGCCCCCCTGTTTTATAGAATGGGCAGATACTTTTCCAGCTCCCAGCTAGTGACCTGGGTCCGGTACTCATCCCACTCAATCTGCTTGTTCTCAATGAGCTTGCTATGCATCTCCTCGCCCAAAGTCGTCTTCAGGAGCTGGCTATTCTCGGCTAGCTCGATGGCAGTGAGCAAGTCGGGAGGCAGAGTGCCGACGCCCAGCGCCTCGCGCTCCTCCTTAGTCATTTCGTAGACATTGCGCTCCACGGGAGGCGGGCACTCGTATTCGTTTTCAATCCCTTCCAGCCCGGCTGCCAGCATCACCGCAAATGCTAGGTACGGGTTGCACGCCGGATCAGGGGACCGGTACTCAATGCGTGTAGCCTTTTCGCGGCCTGGTTTGTAGGTCGGTATGCGAATCAGGTCGGAGCGGTTGGTGAGCGCCCACGACAAATACACCGGCGCTTCGTAGCCGGGCACCAGACGCTTGTAAGAGTTCACCCACTGGTTAGTTACCAAAGTTATCTCTGGACCGTGTCTGAGTAAGCCGGCTATGTACTGGCGCGCAATATCTGACAAATGCATAGGGTCGTCGGGATCAAAGAAAGCGTTACGATCTTCCCTAAAAAGCGATTGATGGGTGTGCATACCGCTGCCGTTCTCGGCAAATATTGGTTTGGGCATAAAGGTAGCATACAATCCATGCCGTAAAGCTACTTCTTTGACCACCAGGCGATAACTCATAGCATTGTCGGCCATAGTGAGCGCGTCGGTATAGCGCAGGTCAATCTCGTGCTGCGAGGGTGCCACTTCATGGTGGCTGTACTCCACTTTGATACCCATCTGCTCCAGGATCAGCACCGTTTCTCGGCGCAGGTCTATAGCCTCATCGCGAGGAGTGCGGTCGAAATACCCAGCGCGGTCCAGGACTTCCAGTTCCAGGCCATCGGATTTGAAATAGAAATACTCCAGCTCCGGTCCCACATAAAAAGTGAAACCCAATTCCGCCGCCCGCTTGAGGTTGTGCTTGAGCACATAGCGGGGATCACAGGAGTACAGCGTGCCGTCCGGTCGCAGAATGTCGCAGAACATCCGCGCCACTGCTCCCCCTTCCTGGGGCCGCCAGGGCAACAGCGTAAAGGTCGCCGGGTCAGGCATTGCCACCATATCACTCTCGTCAATACGGGCAAAGCCCTGAATAGAGGAGCCATCAAAGCCCTGGCCCTCATCCAACGAGAGCGCCAACCCCTCCACCGTGATAGCAAAGCTTTTCAGATACCCCAGAATATCAGTAAACCACAGATTGACGAACTTCACGTTGTGAGCTTCAACCTGCTCTAGAACGTATTCTTTATCCTCATTCATAATGTGTCGCCCTCAGTAGCAATTTCCTTTCCAGAGGTATTTAGTCCTGACCCGGTGTCATTTGCTGCCGCGTCAGTTGGGCCTGTTGGTTGATGAGCTCTACTTGCGCCAGTAGGCCCTCAAGTTCTGAAGCCGTCATCTGCTCGCGCTTCTGATAGCGCTTATCCAAATATCCCCACGCCGTCAGCAAGTCGGCGAGCTGCTTGTCATACGCCTGCTTGTCGGGTCCCGCGGGCAACTGGGCCCAAGCGACCAGGGCGTCACCGATAGCCGCCTCGGCGTGCTTCAGGGCTGCCGAAACCGGCGGCACCGCTACCGGATACGGCGCTGACCGCCACCGCACCACTCCTTCATGGTCGGTCAGCGAGAAGGTTACCGTACTCAGACCGTCCTGCTTGACGCTGTAGGGAACCGCTATCTGCGTCGTGCCACCGGCAACAGTCTCTTTGATTGAATCAAAGTAGTGACCTCTCTCATCGCGCCCCATAACTCGGACATTGAGCTTTATGAAGTATTCTGGGGGCTGCTCTGGAGGGCTCGGAGGTATGGCTCCCCGAAGTGGGCTTACCGAAATCCAAGCAGTATTCTCGCCTAGCCACAGCGCTCCCAGGTCGTCAATGGTAACTTGGAAGGGCCGGCCCCCAAAGATCAGAGTGCCAAAATTTTCCGGCTCGTGAAAGCCCTCTTTTACCTGTGCCCAGCTACTTAGCTCACCGACACCGGTAGCGTTGCGGGTGATATTGAGTATCCAGGTATCTCCCGGCTTGGGCGCAATCTGGTTGGCAAAAGGCAAGGCCAATTCCGCCGTCCAACTGCTGTCTCCTGTTGAGGTTGCTACCTCCCAGCGGAAATCCTCAGATTCATCGAGATCTAAAGCATCGTACTGGGTGCCCCGCGAATTGACGGCCAGATGGGCGTAGCTGCGCCGCTGTCCGGCGGTATCAATAAATAGCTCCAGACAGTCATCCTGCCAGACTTGGCCATCGCGCTGGTCGGCCTCTGCTCGGAGCTGCTCAGGATCAGGGTCAAACAACTGCACAGCAATGTAGACAGCACTATCATCATAGGCCGCGTATACCGTGGTGGGTAGAGTAGGTCGCGCAGTACCGCCTAGGATAATGAAATCGCTGAATACCGCTGCCGCCTGCCATTCGTCAGCTTCCATTTGGCCGTCAATGACCGGGGCCGTCTCCACCTGGGGAACTGATATCACTGGCGGCGTATAGAATTCGGCAGCACTCACTACTAACGCCGATACGCACAACAAACATCCGATAACAACTAGCCGCTTTATGTGCATTGCTCTTCCCTCCCTGCAAAATAGGTATCAGTAAAAGAATGTTCGTCGGCTGCGGTATTCTTACCTTCTAGGCGGGATGCCCTACCGGAATAACCAACACAGGGTAGTGGTCGGCAGGGAGCTGCAAGGCCTGGACGACGGCCTCATCGCGGAAAGCACCAACCATAACCGCTCCCAAGTCCAGGGCTACCGCCTGCAGCAGCAGATTCTCTCCCGCCGCTCCTACTTCGATGTCTACGTACGAGCGCGCCCGCTGGCCATACTTGGCCTGGGTGCGGGAATAAACCGCAGTGAACACGAAATTGGCGCCGGCCTGCTGGACGCACGGTTGCCCTAAGCAGGCCTGGGCTAACGCGGCTTTGTGATCGCCGCCTGTACGCAACCGGAGGACGTGCCCGTGCGGCTCATAGTGATATACGCCCGCCGCGGTAACCACATAAACCTCCAGAGGATACAGCGCGCCGGCTGAGGGAGCAGCGCGAAAGCCCCGCTGCGCATCCGTAATCCCCTGCGCCGCCCATAGCAACTGCCCAATCTGCTCGTTGCTCAGGGCCTCACCAGTGAAGGAACGTACTGAGCGCCGCGTAGCAATAGTCTGCTCCAACGGGACACTGCCCGTGGTGTCCGCCGGCGACAGTCTAACGGCATTAGCGTCAGAATTGGTCAGGCCAGGTTCTCCGGGACACTGTGTAGCCAGCAGTACGGCGACCAGCAAGCATAGTACGACTACTGACACTACGGTGGGCATCATGGTCCACCTCGCCAAACGTTATAGCTCAATACCTACTAGTTAAGTACATACTTCATCGTAAGGGGCGAGGATTCCTCCACGATACATGTGAAGAGGCAATCAACGCTGATGAGGCGGTCGTGAGAATCTAGCAAATTTGCAGCAAAGAGATAACAACACCGACACAACAGGTGACCCCATGGTCACCTTTGACGGTCGAGTAACACCTGTATTCAGCCCTGTCAAGCGCGCAAATCTAGGCGCGTACCTCAATGATGCAGAATTCCTCTATGTCAGGCAATTGTATCCGCCAGGCGCTTTACTACCGCTTCGGCGTCAATTTCGTAGTGCTCCAGGTCCCAATAGGTGGGCTCGAGGGCAACCGCCCGTAGCTTGGTAATTGCCTCAATACTCATTATGCCACTGCCTGCTCAGGCGACAGGCTACCATCGTCGCCTATCCCGCTGCTCCTGATTGGCTTAGATTAGCAGTTCTTACTGCCGGACATACTCGCTCAGCTTGCCCGCGATCATCTGCTTCTGGAAGCGCGGATAGTGGGGGATACCCGGGGCCAGCAATTCGTGGCGGCCCTGCATCAGCGGCCGGGCGTACGCGACGAACTCCTCCGTGATGCCATTCTGCTCCTCGTTAATCCATGCGGCGGGCACTACCTTGGTCTTACCGGCCACGCTGGTCAACGAAGTATCCTCGCACTCAAATACGAATGGCTCATTGCTCTTGCGCTGAATGGTAATCATTACGTCCGACTCGCCGGCGCAAGCCCGGTTGATGGCATTCTGGCCCACAGCATAGGCCTCGTCCAGGTCCACCTGCGAGGCGGCGAAGGCAAAGCAGCGCTGGAGGTTACCGAGCCGGTCAAAACGGCTGCGTACGCCCAATTCATCTTCGACCATATCGGAGAGAGCCTGCGCGACCCCGCCCAGACGGGCGTGGCCGAACTCGTCTACCTTCGCCGAGGTAGTCGGTGTGTCTGATTCCGCAAAAGCGAAGCCCTCGGAGACAGCTATGACCAGATAACCCCACTGGTCAAACTGCTCGTGACAGTCGGCCAGGAACTTGTCGGGATCCACAGTAACCTCGGGCAGGTAGACCAAGTGCGGAGCATATTGCTCCTCCTGGCGGCCCACCTGCGTAGCACCGGTGATCCACCCGGCACCTCGCCCCATAATTTCAATTACCTCAACGTTGCCAAAGGCTTCCGCATCTCGGGCGACGAACTGCACGGCCGAGGCGGCCAGCCGCGCCGCGCTGCCGAATCCCGGGCAGTTATCAGTAATAACCAGGTCATTGTCAATGGTCTTGGGAATGCCGACGATATTCATATCCCAATCGCTCACCTTAGCCAGTTGCGATATCCTGTGGCAGGCCAATTGTGAATCGTCACCGCCGATATAGAAAAAGTAGCGGATGTTATGGGCCTGGAAGACTTCCATACATCGGTCCAGGTCGGCGTCATTGGGCTTCAGCCGGGAAGTGCCCAAAGCTGCGGAGGGGGTATAGCGAATCTGCTCGACCAGCTCGTGATCTTCGCGAAATAAGTCAATAAACTGTTCGTACAGTATGCCATTGATGCCGTGCAGAGCGCCATAGAAAGTCTCAATTTCGGCGCTGTCGCGGGCGGCCTCAATAGCCCCGACCAGACTGGCATTGATGACTATAGAGGGGCCTCCGGACTGACCAATTATAGCATTACCTTGCAAAGACATCTCACATTGTCCCTTCCTTCTACGCCTTGATTCTGGCGGAAATTAGCGATTGCATTGTTATATTCATCATAACATATTAGGCACCTTTCTTGAACTGTGATAGCCGACGGCAAGCCAGTGTGCAAGGAACCGCCGTCCACTGCGAAGAATATTCCTGTAATCAACAAGCGGCGCCACAAATGCCAGTTGAAAGGGATTTGCTTTAATGAGTCGGTTTGAAGTTGACGATGATCAGTTCTTGCTAGATGGCCAGCGTATGAGAATTCTGGCGGGGGCCATCCACTACTTCCGGGTAGTCCCCGAGTACTGGGAAGATCGTCTGCTGAAGCTCAAGGCCTGCGGCCTCAATACAGTCGAGACTTATGTGCCTTGGAATGTGCATGAGCCTCATCCTGGGGAGTTCTGCTTTGCGGGGATGCTGGATGTCGAGAGGTTCATCAATCTGGCGGCTGAGCTGGACCTACTGGTGATCGTGCGCCCCGGCCCGTATATCTGCTCGGAGTGGGACCTGGGCGGCCTGCCCTCATGGCTGTTGGCAGTTCCGGGCATGCGTTTGCGCTGTGCCAATGTCCCGTATCTGGAGGCAGTGGACCGCTACTATGATGAACTTATACCCCGACTGGCCGCGTTGCAGATCACTCACGGCGGACCTGTAATCGCGATGCAGATCGAAAATGAGTACGGCAGCTATGGCAACGACAAGCAATACCTGCGCCATCTGGCAGATGGTTTGC
>JAUWJN010000160.1 GCA_030607655.1 bacterium | reverse complement strand
GACCTTATCCCGACACAGCTCCAGCAGTGGTATATACCGCCGATTGAAGCCCACCATTCCGATGACCCCATTCTTTTCCGCGAACTCGGCCATCCATCGGATCTGATGAGTACTAACTCCCGGGGGCTTTTCAATGAAGACATTTATCCCCGACTCCAGACAGCGGATAACTATGTCATAAAGATGATGCGGCGGCATCAAGACATATACGGCGTCCGGCTGGGTCTCTTCCAGCATCTGCTGATGATCGGCATAGCGTTTTTCGATGCCGAACCGATCTGCCGTCTCATTCAGTTTACTTTCGACCAGGTCACACAGTCCCACCATATCCACATCATCAAACTCGGCCAGTGACGGATAGTGGACGGAGTTGGCCATGCCTCCTGCGCCAATGAGGGCAACTCTCACCTTATCACTCATAACTTATTCCTCCTGGATCATACCGGCTCGCAGGACCGGATACACTGTTACTGCCTATTTCCCGCCTTCAATTCACCAATCAGACCTGCTGCTCCTTCTCACTTACCAACTGATTTCAACCCCAGCCACCATTCCCTTGCTGTTGCTGCCCTTGCTGTCGTTGCTGCCTTTGCTGTCGTTGCTGTCCTCGCCGCGGTTACGGCACGATCATCACCATCGTATCGGGGAGCTGGAGGGCAGTGCGGTACAGAGCCGGCAGCCGCCAGGATCCCAGCAGCCGCCGCTTCTGGGGCAAGACTATTACCGAAGGGCTTTTGTCCAGAGCGAGGGTAGTCAGCGCCTGCGCAGGAGGCGCCACCGATGATTCGATACTAGCTTCCACACGATAAGCGCGCAGCGCGCCACGGACCTGAGCCATCCACCGCTCCCGGGTATGCCGAGGCTGCCCGGCCACCACTACCTCCGCCGGTACATTCAACGTAGCGGCTAGCTCTCCGGCCATCGCTAGTGCGCGGCCACCGGTTGCGGACTGCTCATAGACGACCATCAAGGAGCCAATGTGCATATATTCCCGCGCGCAGACCAGTGTTGGCCGCTGCGCGGTACGCAGGAGCTGATGAGCGCTGCGGCCGATTCTACCGGCCCGCAGATGCCGTCGCCGGGCGCACCGGCCGATCACCGTCAAATCAACCAGCCAACCGTGCTCCCGCAGATACCGCGCGGCCTGCCCATGACTTATTCTCACCGTACAGGATATATGGGCTTCCTGGCACTTCAACCGCGCCTCTTCCAGGAACGCGGGCATTGCCATTCGTTGCCCATCTGTCTCCTCGGCCAGGCTCTCGGCAGAATCCAGCATATCCAGCACGTCTGGTGCACTAAGCACATCCTGCTCACTGTCAGGACTGACCTCTTCGATAGCCGTCACCAGATGAATCCGCGCCGCGGCCCTCTCCGCCAAGTCCAACGCCTGCTCCAGGGCCACCTGGGCTGCCGGCGAACCGTCGTATCCGACTGCGATATTTCTTATCATTTCCCTTTCCGCCCGTTTTATGGTATGCGCCGAATTATAACAGCTTTACCCGCTGGACACAAGCAGTAACAATTTATAGTTCTAAGAAGGACACAGCAATGAGGCTAGGGAATCATACTTGACGATTCTATCAGGGGGGGGCGAGGCGGAGGCGATAATTACGACATTAAGGAGGCGTTAGTATGACCGTAAAGTGGGGCATCATCGGCTGCGGCAATGTAGCCGAATACAAGAGCGGCCCGGCCCTTTATAATGTACCCGGCTCCGAGCTAGTGGCGGTAATGCGGCGCGATGCTGAGCGGGCGGCAGATTTTGCCCAGCGCCACGGAGCTAAGCGCTACTACTCTACTGTGGAGGATTTGCTTGCCGACGAGGAGGTTAATGCCGTCTACGTCGCTACGCCGCCGCACGTTCATGCCGAGCACACGATGCTGGCAGCCCAGGCTGGCAAGCACGTGCTGTGCGAAAAGCCAATGGCGCTGAACACTGCTGAGTGCCGGCAGATGATTGCGGCCTGCGAGGAGGCGGAAGTCCAATTATCAGTAGCATATTATCGGCGTTACTGGCCTATCGCCCAGAAGATGAAACAATTACTTAGCCAGCAGGTAGTGGGGCAGCCTACGATGGCCCGCATAGAAATTACCGGTCGCTATCAACCTTCCCCTGACGGCCCGCCGCCCTGGCGGGTGAATCCCCAGATTGCCGGTGGCGGTTTTCTGACTGACGTCGGCAGCCACCGCTTGGATCTGCTGGTGTATTTACTGGGCGATGTACGGGAGGTCAGCGCTTTTGTTGACACTCTTTCTTTCGATATTGAGGTTGATGACTCTGCGTCGTTGCTCCTCAAATTCGAAAATGGCGCGCAGGCGGTAGTCTCCTGCCATTGGAACATAGGGGCTGGCGTTGACCAGCTTGAAATTGCCGGACTTGAGGGCCGGATTTATGCCAGTAGTGTAGACGGCGGCGAGCTGACGGTATATACCAGTGGCGACAGTGAAGAATATCACCTATCGCGCCCGGAGATTACCCACCTGAACCTGGTGGAACAGTTCGTCAACTGTTTGACTGCTGGCGGTCCCAATCCGCTGCCCGGCGAGGAAGGGATGAAGACTACGGCTATTATGGAGGCGGCTTACCGCTCCTCCGAGCAGCGCGCCGCTGTAGATATCTCGCAATTACCCTAGCCGCTCTTCTGCTCTCTTCCCCTATCCCCTGGTCCTACGAGGCGGGTAGGCAGTATTATTCAGGAGCACAGATAATAACTATTATCAGGAGGCAAGGCAATGTCGGAACTTAAATGGTGGCAGAGGCCGGTACGTATGATGCGCCACGATTATGTCAATGAGCTGGAAAGAATGAGTAACTCTGACCTAGAAGAGCTAGCCCGGTCCAAGAAGGAGGATTGGCACATCAACTGTGAGTGGGTCATAGGAACCCTCAGCACGGCGGGGTTAGGCTGGCAGGTCACATTCAATACCGACAAGTTTGTGAAGTACGAAGCCCTGGGCGATTTCGATTTCCTCCGCGAGTATCTTCCTTATGCCCACAAATATGGCATCCACGTATTGGCATATATGAACATGCACTGGTATTCTTACGACTTCGGCGATGCTCATCCTGACTGGGAGCAGCTCAATGCCCAGGGCACCCCTTACGGTCGCGTCCAGCCGCTGTATGGTTCCGGCACTACTCTGTGCATCAATAGTGGCTGGCGCGAGTGGGCTTTCGATCTCATCCGCGAGGCGATGAAGACCGGTCTGGACGGCTTATTCCTGGACGGGCCAGTAGTCTTCAGTGATTGCTGCTATTGCCCGGCTTGCCAGGAGAAATTTGCCGCTCAATTCGGGGCATCAATTCCCCAGATTGAGGATTGGTCCAACCCTATGTGGAAGGAGTTCATCGAATTCCGCGAGGACTCAATGGCCGATTTCCTACGTGAGGCCCGCGCGGCGATGCGGGAGATCAATCCCGAGGGTGTTATCTTCCTCAATGGCGGAAGCTGGCGGGGTGGGTGGCGCGTGGCCCGTGATATCGAGAAAGTCAGCCCTTACGAGGATTTCAATGGGGCGGAAGCCTTCTACCATCCGGCGGATAACGTCAGCCTCTACTTCTGGGCCACGACTGCCAAGCATCTGGCAGCGGCGGGTAAACCCGCGGTAGTCTTCAGTCATCACACCTTGGGCCCCTGGCATTATCTTCCTCTGCCGCCCATTGAAGCCAAGCTATCGGTGGCGCAGACCGTCGCTTGTGGGGCCAACCCCTGGTTTGCCATCTTTGATTATGCTATGGATCAAGCGCCCATGGAGACTCTCACTCCCATCCGTGAGATAAACGGTTTCTGCGAAGAAAACGAACGGTATTGCACCGCTGCCCAGTCGGCGGCCACCGTGGCCTTGCTATATTCCAGCCAGAGTACCAAGTACTATGTCTCGGATATACACGACTTGTTCACCGAAACCACTGCTGCCACCGAAAAAGACCTCGGGGTAGATGCCGGCAGCGACCAGCGGGTGGCCGACCTTGCCCGGCGCAAGGAGATGTGTGATTGCTGGCAGCGCAGCACTTATCTGGGGTGGTTCGAGGTATTGACGCGCGAGCATATCCCGTTTGATGTCATACTGGACGGCGGACTGACCGACGAGCGCCTTGCGCGCTATGAGACCCTCATCCTGGGCAATGCCACTTGCCTCAGTGACGAGCAAGTGGCTGCCCTAGCGCGATTCATTGAGCGCGGGGGGAATATCGTGGCTGGTTTCGAGGCCGGACAATATGATGAGAAAGGCAACCGTCGGGAAGTCAATCCCTTATGGCCATATCTGGGAATCCAGGCCATCGAGGGGGCTTTCCCTCCGGCAAGGGCCGAGGAATATCTACAAATTGAGGGTAACCATCCGGCTTCATCCTTCGCTGCCGGCCGCTATTTGGCGCGACCTGTCAATGCCCTAAAAGTTCGCGCTATTGATGCCGATGTACCAGCTCGTTTCCTCAATCCTACTGGCCGCGTGTATGTACCGCCTCAAGGGGTATCCGACTATCCGGCGATGCTTTGCCGCCAGACCGGACAAGCGCGATCTGTCTACTTTCCCTGTCTGGCCGCGGCCAACTACGCTGAATATCGGATCCACGACCATCAGCGCTGGCTAGCCGAGGCGGTACGTTGGGCCCATGGCCGGCCTATGCCACTGCGCGCTCAGGCACCGGGATCGGTGCAGATTGAATTGTGGCAACAGCCCGGCCGCCTCCTGGTTCATCTCGTGAACAACACCGGCGATATGATCCGACCGATTGCCGAAACAGTGCCCATCCACGATGTCAAACTATGGATTCGTGGCAACCGGCCTAGCCAGGTGCGCTCGGCAGGGGGGACCGACATTAGCTGGGAGTATACCGACGGCGAGATTGCCATAACGATTTCCTCGTTGCCCCTGTACGATATCCTGGTCATTGAGGATTGACTGGCCCTGGCGGTGAAGCTACCGGGCAAATACTGGCGGTAAAGAATATGCAAAGATTATTTCTGGTCACGGTAGATTGCGATTTGCGCACTGATGATGTAGCGGTGCGCCAGGCCAGTCTGGATAATCTGTTGGCAGTTTTTGCTGACGAAGGATTATCTGGCCGTGCCACCTGGTTTCTCAACGAAAATGATTTTGCCCTCACCCAAAACCATGAAGAATTCCTTCACGAGATTATTCGCCGCGGCGACACGTTCGGAGTCCACGATCATTTCGAGCGATTCGCTGGCCAGTACGAAAGGGAATCCCTTCGTGCCTACTGCTGGCGTTCTCAGGAGCTTGTGAGCCAGTGGCTGGTGCGCCAGGGCTACCCTGGTTCCGTGACCTTTCATCGCAACGGCTGCCTGGTCCAACATCCTTTAATTTATGCAGTCCTGATGGAGCTGGGCTACACCGTCGTCTCCGATGTGTGGCCCGGGGAGTATCATGACGACATACCGGCCAATCCCCAGGATAACCGCGATGTTCCTATCGGCATCCTGCCTTACCGTCACGACGCTGACAATTGGGACGATTACACCTCTACCCAGGGCCACCTCTGGCACGTGCCCCCGATGGAGATGTGGCTGCACACCTTCCGTTACGATCTAATGGACCGGTGGAATCAAGCCTTCCGGGATCAGGGGGTAGACGCCGCGGTATTCACCTGGTTATTTCACCCCTACGAGATTATGGACGGTAACCGCTCGGCAATTTCGCCGGAACGGGTAACAGCGCTGCGCTCTCATCTCCAGCGGCTGGTTGCGGACTACTCAGTAGAATTCATCAGCATGGCAGAATGTATAAGCAGAATGTCCGCTGAGTGAGCTGACTGCGTTGGGAAAAACGAGATTGGAGAGTTTGCACGAGGGGGTATCAGCGCAGATACTACATATAGGACCTTATTCTGGCGAGGGGCCAACTATCGAGGAGTTCCACAGCAAACTAACCCGTGTGGACTTACTGACTGTAGACACGATTACCGTTCACTCGAATGCTCGCGCAGCCAGGCGATAAGGTCACTGAGATCAAGTTGGCGGTTCGCCACGCCCAGAGCAAACTCAACAGCCTCTTCCTTGTCGAAGGTTAGCTCCCAGCCATTCAGTTCTAACAACGTGCCAGCTGCCAACAAGGCTGTCCGTTTATTGCCGTCAACGAAGGGATGGTTTCGAATAATGCTTTCCAGGAGCGCCGCAGCCTTCTCGAAGAGGCCAGGATAGAACTCTCCTTCTTCCCACCCGGAACTGATTCTTCCGACTGAAGCCTCTATCAGGCCCCTATCGCGGATGCCCGGTGCGCCGCCGCCGTATTGAGCCAAAGCCTCCGAATGCCGGCGGATGACATCCTCGACACCCAGGACTTTCACCATTTCGCCAACTCGGTGAGGGCCTCCCGGGTGCGCTCTCCGAATGCATGCGCGGCTTTCTCAACATCGGCCTCTTGCTCCTCGACGCGAGGATATATCTCGCAAGGCCGGTCCCACATCTGGCCCAGCAGTATTGGG
>JAUWJN010000068.1 GCA_030607655.1 bacterium | reverse complement strand
GGGCCGCTGCCCGGGTAGCGCCAGATCCGCCCCTTTGGTCATCATGAATGTGCGCTTGGACCAGAAGTTGGGGTACTTGGGTCCGTGCGACCACAGCCCCTTGTTGGGCGGGGCCGCATAGTAGTGGAAGAAATAGTCCCGGTACTGGTCAGGACGGTGCCAGTTGTGATTCAGCGCCCAGTGCAGGTTGCTGGTGTACATGTCGTGCAGCCAATACGGGTCGGTGGCATAGCCCCACCCATTCTCCGTCTGCCATACCCCGATCGCCGGCCCGTCCCGGACCCACTTCTGGTAGACATATCCCGAATGGCGGTTGGCAAACCAGTCCATCCCCCCGACGTTGAGATTCATGTAGTGGCCGCTGAGGATGTCGGTGCGCTCCCCGCAGCCGCCGTAGTCGAGCATCTCCGCGTAGCTGCCGCCGGTGGCATAAGTGCAGGGCCAGCCACCGTAGACCACCAGGCAGCGCTCGCCCTCGTCCTGGCGCCCGTTGCCGTTGAAATCCACCCAATAGTTGCGGATGACATCAGCGGCAGGGTTGTGCACCTTGTCCACGTACTGCTGCATGTCCCGCCCGTGCCAGAAGCCCGTGTCCGCTTGCGCCTCGTTCCATATCTGCCAGTGCTGCTGCAGGTAAGGAGCAGGGGTGAAGCGGCTGAGCATCTCGTTGACGAAGCGCGCCCACAGCGCCGGAGCATCCGGCGGCGACCAGCGCCCTCCCGCCCACTCCGGGCAGCCGGAGAGCAGCGGCAGCACGGTCATGCCCAAGTCCCGCGCCTGCAGCAGCACCCGGCCAAAGTCCTCGAAAGCCTGCTCATTCCACTGCTCCGGTTCCGGCTCGAACTGACCCCAGGTGACCTCATAGCGCAAGTGCCGGATGAAGGTCTCCCGCGGCCAGCGGCCGTTGAAGACCGCTGGGCTCAACTGCGCCCCCACCAGATCGTAGTTGCGGGGCACGTAACCTTGCTCCAGATCCCGTGATTCCACAAAGATGGAGCGGGCGGCCTCTTCGCCCCCGACCTGGGCGATGAGGTAGTAGTCACCGTCCCGCCAGCCCAGACGGGAGGGGAGTTGCGCCTGTAGCTCCACGGCCTGAAGTGCGGCCGCGGCCTGAGCGCGGCCTACTATCGGATCGGTGACGTCGGCTTCCTGCTGCCGGCTTAGCAGCAGAACGACCTCGGCGGACTCCCCATCCGGGGGTTGCGCGCGGGTCAGGGTGACCGTGAAAGCCCGATCCCACCTCACCTGCGGCGGCGCGGTGAGGCTGATCACTGCGTCGCCAGCCCCGGCGGCGCAGGCTGCGGCGCTGATCATCACCACGGCAAGCACGAGAGCCCAACATGATCGGCTCGGACATGGAACTGTCGGCGGAACTGATCTGGAGTGCATGACAAAAACCTCCCATATGTTATTGCATACTCGTAGCAGCGCGGGCTCTAGAAGAGACCTTCGCGCCACTCATTGATTGGATCCCACGGCAAGTCGCCTGCGAGGCCGAAGTCGGCCGGTCCCAACGTGCCGTCACGTGCCCACTTGGCGTGTCCGTCGCCGAAGCCGAAGTTGGCCCCGCGGTGGTGCGGCACCTTCAACCCCTGTCTCTCCCAGGCGGCCACGTGTGCCCATCCGTAGACCTTCGGTTCCCCCGGTTGTGTGTAGGCGCACAGGGGAGACGGCCACAAGCAGACCTTGGCGGCTACATTCCACTCGGAAAGCAGCACGATATCCGCCGGGTTGGGGACGGCATCAAGCGCGATACCGCCCTGATCGCTGTGGTTGGTATATATGTTGTTGGTAGTGTAGCTGAACCAGGGCGCATCAAGGTCGAGCCACCACACATCATGGGGATAATCGGGCTGCGAGGGGCACCGGAAGATTTCCTCGTTACGAATGTAGGGCATAATCTTCCACGGCCAGTGTTTGAGGTCCTCGGGCCATATGTAACCGAAGGGATCGGACCAGCCCTCCGGGCTACCTGGCGGATGGGTGGGCCACCAAGACCCCGCCCAGCACGGAAAGTGGAGTGGAAACTTCTGCCAGTCGGTCACGTACATCATGAAACCCAAAGTCAACTGCTTGACGTTACTCAGACAGACAGTCTGCTGGGCTTTGGCCCGCGCCCGCGCGAAGACCGGAAATAGAATCGCCGCCAGGATAGCAATGATCGCTATCACCACCAGCAACTCTATTAGGGTAAAACCTTTACGTTCTTTACGACCAGTTTTTGTTGTGCTAAGCACCTTTATCATCCTTCCATCATTTTACCTCAACACTCCTCGCTCAAGCGAAGTAAGTGTTGTAGGCTTACACTGGTTTGGAGGCAACCAAATCGCGAAGAAAGGTGATGAAAAACCGATTTGGTTGCCTCCCTACCTTCCTTTACTATGAGCTTGCCAGGCTTGGCCACAGGCGGGAACCTTGTGCCACTGATGGCCGCCTATGGCATAGGCTTTGCTCACCTCCTTACAATGCTCAGACTACAAATCTCAAACTATGGTGACACACAAAAATCCACGCCCCTTTCACAAGGGTAACGCGGATTGTAAGCCATCCTTAGATTTATGCGCCGCCGGCGCACCAGCATGACTACGGCTTATTGCTGGCTTATAGGCACCACTACGAGAAAGAGAGAGAGTATGTCATATTCTCATCCCATTATTCCTACGGCCTTAGCCAAAGAGCGGAGCTACATTTAGTTTTAGTTAGTATGTTTACAGTATATCATAACTCTGTGAAATTGTCAACCCCTCCTATCCTGGCTTAGACGAAAATGCCATGATAGTACAGCACAACGTATGAATCCCTCTGAAGAAAGCGCCGTGGTAAAGGCGCCTCGGCCTACAGATACCCCGGCGGGGCTACCTCTAATAATGGTTGGACGGCACGGCGCAGGCGGGGGTCAGTGATAGCCAAGCGGGCTCGCTGGCGCGCAGCTTGCAGCCACTCCTGGCGTGTCTGGGACTGCCGCTGCTGCTTGAGGCGAGAAGTGATTTCTTGCTGGACCTGCGCTAATGGCTTGACCCCGGCGGGCCGCCGGTCTTCTACCTTCAGAATACAGTATCCGTCAGGGGCCCGGAAAATATCGCTAGTCTCGCCGGGCGGCAACTTGAAGGCTATATCAGTGATCTCGGGGGCATAATCGCCACGCTCAAAGTAGCCCATATCTCCGCCGCGGTCAGCAGTCCCCGGGTCAATAGATAACGCCTCAGCCAAACCGGCAAAGTCGCCACCGGCCTGGAGGGCCTCGGCGATAGCCTCCGCGTTGGCCCGGCTCTCCACCAGTATCATTCGCCCCCGTACCTGCTCGCCATAGGAGAACTGCTCTTGATTATCCTGGTAGTGTTGCTTAATGTCCGCCTCGCTGACCGAAGTTTCCTGAGCGGCGATTTCATCCAGCATAGCCTCCAGGCGCAGGCGATCTTTGAACTCTTCTAGCGAGATACCTCGCTTATGAAGCTGCTTCTCCAGGATCGCCAGCGAGCCGACCTGCGAGACGGCGGTGCTGAGTTTCAGCTCCACTTGTTGGTAGGTGGGACGGATATGCCGTCGCCGGCCCTCGGCCAGTATGAGGCGCTCATCAATCATCTCCACTAGCAGCCGCGGCCCCGGACCATACTTGAGCTGCTCAACAAGCTCATCTTCAGTGATTGGCTGACCATTAACCGTAGCAATTACCTGCGGGGCCGGTCTGGTGTTGTCATCGCCACAGGAGATAGCCCCTAAGCTGAGAGACAGGCTAATTGCTACGCCCCAGGCAAGTAATCTCAGCCGTCTGTGTTCCGCCCTGATTATTATGTGCATCGCACTATCATTATTGGCCCGGGGAATTGATGGCAATATCGGGAAAGAGGATGTTGCCCTGGTAGAGGGTAACATTGCGTCGCCCCTCAGCGACCAGAGCTAGCAGGCGGCGGATGGTGTCATAGTGCCAGAAATAACCGGCAATATCATCCTGGTATTCCACGAGCACATAGCCGGGCCGGGCCGATATGCGCCCGCGAAATTCGGGATCGGGTGACTGTAAGCCCCGCAGGATAAGGGGTTTGCCGATCCTTCTCTCCGTCTGTTGTACTAATCGGTCAATCTGCATTGCAGATAGTTCTTACCTTTAGGTACACACCGCGCCCAGGACGTTCGTAGCGCTGACCACATAGCCAGGCCCCCGGGGCGGCGCGTAAGGGCTTATACATTCGTAGACGCCCTCGGTACGCCATACTTCCAAGAGGTCAGATATGAACTGGCGGGCGGCCTGCTGGTCAACCGTGGCCATCACCTGGGCCACCCAGCCGCTAGGCGTCGCCCAGTAAGCCCCGTTCTGATACTCGTCTGGCTCTACATGCAAGAGCAACCGCTCCCAGTATTCCCCGGCAGGTAGATGCCGCACGTGCCCCCGCCAGATGGCTACCTCACCCGCCTCGCAGAAGAATTCACCGATTATGCGAGTCTGCTTCTTGGAGGCCACGCGAACTACCCCGGCATACGCGCTGCCCCAGAAGTCCAGTTGGTTGCAATCCTCCGAGGCGGCCCGGTACAATCCGTACTCCTCGTCGTAGAATTGAGGCAAGCTGTTAAGCACCGGCTCGGCCTGCTCGTACCAGTCATGAGCCTCTTCATGGTGTTCGGCATCAACGCAAAGTTGGGCCAGGCGGCGGCAGGCCTCCCAGTATAACAGGGATGAGAACAATACCTTGCCTGTCTTGCCAATCGTATCGGTGAAACCGTACGGCGAGCGGGGGCGATTGGGATCAATATAGACCAGCCCATCATCACTGTGCGGCACCTGTTCCATAGCATAGTACAGCTTCTCGCGGCGGGATAGAAAGGCGTCAATATCGCCAGTCAGGCCCACATAGGCGTCTACTAACTTGACCATAAACTGGGCATTGTCGGTACAGGGCTCAGTGGCTATGGGAGCCTCGTCAACCCCCGGGTAGTATATGGGCACTCCGTCGGCTCGCACCCGGTCGGGAATAGTCCCGTCCTCGCGCTGACCGGCCAGTAGGTAATCAATACAGCCCAGGATTTCGTCCGGCGGTATCAAGTGCCCCGCGCCCTCCACCATATAGCAGAAATCCCGCGTCCAGCAAGCGCCGTACGTACCACCAGTATCAGGGTAATACAGCGCTGTGCCGTCCGCAGCTTCGCGGCGAGCCCCCGCCAGCAGCTCCCGGCAGGTCGCTTCAAGGAATTCGTAGTCCTCCGGGGTTACTTTTACCGCAGGTAGTTGTTTAAGCATATCCGCGTGGACTATCCTCCAGTGCGGGCTGCGCCTACTAAGTCAGTTATCTTAGCTATCTGATGCTGGATACAATACTCACGCAGGCCGTCAATAACGTGCACCGCAGTGGTGGGCTCCACAAAATTCCCCGTCCCCACGGCTACCGCACTGGCGCCGGCCATAATGAACTCCAAGGCATCTTCATAGGTGATTATCCCGCCCATGCCAATGATGGGAACTTCCACCGCCTCGGCCACCTGCCAGGTCATCCGCACGGCCACCGGCCGGATGGCCGGACCGGATAGGCCGCCAGTAATATTTCCCAGCACGGGTCGGCGCCGCTGGATATCAATGCTCATCCCCACCAAAGTATTGATGAGCGATAGTGCGTCACTACCACCATCCACTGCCGCCTGGGCTAAGGCGGTGATGTCGGTTACATTAGGAGATAGCTTGGTAATCAGCACCTGGTCAGTCGCCTGGCGTACTGCCGCCACTAGCTCCCGGGTCAGGTCAGGGGCAAGACCAAATTGCATCCCCCCACACTCTACGTTCGGGCAGGAGATGTTTAGCTCCAGCGCCGCGATCCCGTCAGCATCATTTAAGCGGGCGGCTAACTCTACATATTCCTCCAGGGTCTCCCCCGCAACGTTGACAATGATAGGCACACCGTATGCCCGCAGCGCCGGGAGTTTCTCGGCCAGGAATACCTCCAGGCCCGGATTCTGCCAGCCGATGGCGTTAAGCATCCCCGCTGGTGTCTCGCAAATTCGCGGGGGTGGATTGCCGGCACGGGGATGAAGGGTTATGGCCTTGGTGCATATTCCACCTAGCCGGGATATATCCACCCGCCCAGCGTATTCCTCGCCAAAGCCACAGGTTCCGGAGGCAACCAGAACTGGGTTAGCCAGGTGCAGGCCGGCTATTTCTACACTCAGGTCCACGTCAGTCGAGGTCAGCGGTCATCGCCTCCCAGTCAACCTGTGCTGCCGGAAATACCGGCCCGTCCTGGCAGACTCGCAGGTAGCGAGTATCACCTGGCCCGCGCACGGGAATGACACAACCCAGACACGCTCCTACCCCACAGGCCATCCGCTGCTCCAGGGATACCCAGCAAGCGATCTGGCGCCGCTCACATTGCCGGGCGACCTCAGCCAGCATCGCCACCGGCCCGCAGGCATATACCCGCTCCACCCCACCGCGGTCAAATTGCTCATCCAGCAAGTCAGTAACCAAGCCCTTCTGCCCGGCACTGCCGTCCTCGGTAGCGGCAGTAAACTCGTCGCAACGCGTGGAAAGCTCCAGCCAGCAGGCAAGGTCATCTTCAGTACGGGCGCCGAATAATCCGCGGACATAACAAGGTGCCGGTAGCTCGCGGAGGGCCTCGGCTAAGAATATCAGCGGCGCTACCCCCACGCCTCCCGCTACCAATAGTACCTCCTGGGTAGTGGCGGGGACGGGGAAAGGTTGGCCAAGAGGGCCGAGCAAGTCAAACCAGGTGCCGGGCGCCGCCTGGGCCAGAATCTGCGTGCCCCGGCCGACTACACGGAACAATAGCTGGAGGCTGCCTGCCGGGATATTGACGTTCATAATACTGAATGGGCGGCGCAGCAGCGGCTCCAGGCCCTCGCTAACCCGCAAATGCACAAACTGCCCGGGCTGCGCCTGCTCAGCAATAGGCGGACAGTCAAAGGTGAGCAGATAGTGCTCGGGGGCTACTTGCTCGCGATGGGCCAATTCTGCACTGGTGCTAAGCATATCTAGGACTCATTGGCACTGCCACAATGCCGTCGGCCTTGCCCCCTGTAGGGGCGGAAGTGCGTGCCAAGCATCTTCCGCCCGACTTTCGTTGATTGTATCCCCATCCACGCCACCTCGGGCGGATCGTCCTGCGGACATCCGCCCCTACATTTCACACTCGCTGAGTGGACTACTCGCCAGGACATGCTGGATAATATCGTCGGTGTGGTGGCGGGCATGTTTTATCTGATTGCGCGCCGCCGTCAGTTGCTGGCGAATTTCGGCTACTGCTGTCTGCAGATTCTCGATTATCGCCCCGACCTGCTGCGGATGGGTGCTGCCCAGGCTGACCTGGCGGTGTAGACAAGCAGTCGGATCAACTATCTGGGTAATCTCCTCAACAGTAAGCTCCTCGCCTGCTTCGGCCAATAACTGCTGCACACGCTCATAATCATCCAGGGTCTTACCTTCGCTGATGAGCGTAGCTACCAGCCCGCCAACTATCTCATGACACGTGCGGAAGGGCAATCCACGCTCCCGGACTAGAAAGTTGGCCAGCTCAGTCGCAGCGGCGAAGTTAGCCCCCACCAACTGTTCCATCCGCTCAGTGTTGAGGCTAGTTCCTGCCAGCATCGGCGTGAATACGCGCAGAATGCCGTCCACGGTATCCAAGGCGTCCCACAGCGGCGGCTTATCCTCCTGTAGGTCGCGGTTGTAGCCGCCGGGCACAGCCTTAAGCATAGTGAGTATCTGAACCAGGCGCCCGATTACCGCCCCGGTGCGGGCGCGAGTTAACTCGGCGATGCACGGGTTCTTCTTCTGCGGCATTATCGAGCTGCCCGAGGCATAGGCGTCGGGGAGTTCAAGCATCCCATACTCATAGGTCGAGAACAACACCAGCTCCTCGGCCAGGCGGGAGAGGTTAGTGGCGAGGATGGCCAGCGCGCTAAGGGCCTCAGCCATAAAGTCCCGCGAGCCTACCGCATCCAAAGCGTGGGGGACAAGGCCGTCAAAGCCCAGCAGTCGCGCGGTGAGCTCGCGGTCAATAGGGAAGGACGTGCCCGCTATGGCGGCAGCGCCTAACGGACACAAGTTGGTGCGCTCATAGGCAGCAGCTAGCCGTTGTTGATCCCGTTGAAACATTGAAGCATACGCGGACAGCCAGAAGCCGGCCGAGATGGGCTGGGCATGCTGAGTATGAGTGTAGCCGGGCATCACTGTCTCGGTGTGCTGGCTAGCCTGCTCCAGCAGCACCTCCTGGAGAGCGGCCAGGGCTTCGCCGATATCAAGCAGGCGCGTGCGCAGGTGCATTCTAGCGTCGGTAACCACCTGGTCATTGCGCGAGCGGGCGGTATGCAGCCGGCCGCCAATCTCAGGCCCGGCTCCCTCGCGCACGAAGACCTCCACATTCATATGCACGTCCTCCAGTTCCGGGCGCAACTGCAGCCGACCCGCGCCATATTCGGTGCGGGCATGCTCCAGCCAGTAGAGTATCTCGCGCAGGTCCTCCTCGGAGATTATCTGGGTATGGGCCAGCATTATGGCATGGGCCTGGCTGCCCCAGATGTCTTCGGCAATCATCCGGGAATCGGCCGCAATGGACTCCGTGAAATCCAAAGCCGGCGCGGCCAAATCGGCGGTGAACCGTCCCCCCCATAGCTTTTTTGATTTGTCTTCATCGGCCATAGGTATTATTCTGCCTCGGTTTGCGGTTCAGGTTCCGGCTCGGTCAGTGCCGGTGACGGCTCTTCGGGTGCTTCCCCCTCGGGTTCTTCCCCCTCGGGTTCTTCGGGCTCAGGTTGGGGTAAAGGCTGCACCACTGGTTCCTCCTTGGCCGGAGGCTCCACTTTAGTCTCGGGCTGCGGTTTGGCTTCCGGCTTGGGCTTAATTTTAGGCGACTCGACCCCCTCCTGGGGGCCTCCCCACATCAACTTCATTAGTTCCGGGTAGTGCTGATCAGCGGTCATAATCAGGACTTGAAAGCAAGTTTCAAAAGCATCGTAACCCACGCCGTTCTCAGTGCTGAAGGTGTAAGATAGACGCACTTCACCATCGTTTTTGTCCCATTCATACTTGCCGATAAGCAGCTTCCAGTTAAGCTCCATCAGCCGTTGCATTACTGGGGAGTGTCGGGGGTGCGAGGTGGGACAGTACAGGAACCGGTTGACGCACACATACACAACCTTGCGCTCGTCGTCTATGAATATGCGTATATCATACTGATTATTCTCGCCACGTATAGTCAGAGACAACTCGGGCACGTTACTGGCTGTATTGATCTCGTAGACGTAGCCCATATTGTCCAGATACGAGGCGACAACCCCCGCCGTCACGCCCTCCTCCACCGCCGTCTCTTTGCCCCCTAGCGCCTTATCCTCAGTTTGGGCCAGGAGCTGACTGGCCCCAGCCAGCAGTAGTAGGACTAACAAGCTCCCTATGAGTCTATCAATTCTCTTCATGGTATCTCCTCCCACATTTTTTGATATGCCCATATATAAACTTCCTCATCTCTGCCCCTCAACCCTCCCCTATTCCGTGGTCTTCTCAGCCAGTATCTCCCAGTCAGCTCCATATTCCGTCAGCAATTCAGCCAAGGCCTGATACGTTTTGTCACTCCGGCCGTATACATAATACCCGTTAGCCGCCACCAGTTCATCATTCTGCCAATAAAAT
>JAUWJN010000221.1 GCA_030607655.1 bacterium | reverse complement strand
GTGTGCCCCCTCTTAGCGATCATTCCCTAGAGGCCAAGCCCACTTTGATTTTTGCGTTGCCCCCAGTCAGTTATTCCTTAATATGTAGCCCGTCCGTCACCGTCGTCGTTAGTATACTACATATATTAACTTATACGCAAATATATAGACCTTCGTCGCCGGTTCCTAAATGGCTTCCATCACCTGTGTCGCCAGAATAATAGCAGATTCGCTACACTTTTGTCAAGCATACAACACACTGAATGGAAAAGTAAGCTTACCCCCTATTGAACCTGTCCGCATTGTCTGGCCGGTCAGAGTCCTGATTGACTTAATTGAGTGCCATGGTTGATCAGTCAAAGACCTTGACTGAGCCATTAGTTGCCCTGTATAGTACGTTGTTAAGCTAAATCTAAATACTTGGTATATTCTTAGACAGTGACACGGACCTACTAGTTGCGGGTAAGAATGGCTTATGCCTCAAATCCTCATTAAACCAGTGTCGGCTGATTGCAATCTAGCTTGCCGCTATTGCTTCTATAGCCCCAAGGCCGCTCTCTATCCTGAAACTTCGCGGCACCGAATGTCAGATGCTGTCCTGCAGGAGTTGATAGGCCAGACGCTGGCGACGGGCGAGCCCACCTCGTTTTGCTGGCAGGGCGGCGAGCCTACCTTGGCTGGTCTGGATTTCTACCGCCAGGCAGTAGAGTTGCAACACGAAATGGCCGCCCCCGGCCAGCAGGTTGTTAACAGCTTGCAGACCAATGCCATTGTCATTGACCAGGAGTGGGCTGCGTTCCTGGCTCAGAATCAGTTCTTAGTGGGGGTCAGCTTGGATGGATCCGCCAAGATGCATAACCGCTATCGCACATTTCTCAATGGCGCCGGTTCGCACAATCGGGTGATGGCGGCCATCCAGGTCCTTCGCCAATATCAGGCGGAGTTCAATATTCTGGTCCTACTGACCCCGGCCAACGTAGATGAGCCTCAGCTTCTCGCGGAATTCTTCCTAAGCCACGATTTAACCTATCTACAATTCATTCCCTGTGTGGAGACTACCCAGGACCGCTCAGCCGTCGCTGATTTTTCCCTAGATGCCCGTCAGTACGGGCACTTTCTATGTGAGATGTTCGACCTGTGGGTAGCTAAGCCCGGCTCGCTGTATGTAAGGCTGTTCGACGAATTCTTAATCACCTATGCCGAGGGAACTATCCCCTCCTGCACATTCAAAGATTCCTGCTCCGATTACTTTGTGTGCGAACATAACGGTGACATATATCCCTGCGACTTCTTCTGTGACCCCGAGTGGCTGCTGGGCAATATTATGGACCAGCCCCTATCCCAGCTCTTATCCTCCCCGCGCCGCCGTGAGTTTGCAGCCCGTAAAGCCCAGTACAGTCAGCAGTGTCAAGAATGCGGCTGGCTGGAGATATGTCACGGGGCCTGTCCCAAGTATCGCACTTTATTTGATGATAATCCGGCCCAGCTCACCCACCTCTGCGCAGCCTACCGGGCTTTTTTTGCTTATAGCAGAAGCCGTCTGGAGCAGCTTGCCCATCAAATAATCGGGGAACACCGACCACTTAATCGCCTGACGATAACTGCGCAACCGCCCAATCGCAATGATCCGTGTCCGTGCGGTAGCGGTCGGAAATATAAGCAGTGTTGTATGCTGTGAATAACGGCTCGTCCTCGCGGCTAGGGCTCCGCTAAGCCTGACTTCCGCTGCGCAGGCCCCCCTAGTAGTCCTAGCAGCGAGGCAATGAGGGCCATTCTCACCGGCACGCCGCCGGCGGCTTGTTCGAAGTACACCGCGCGGGGGTCATCGTCAATTTCGGGGCTAATCTCATCTACTCGGGGCAGCGGATGCATTATCAGCATATCCTTGGGGGCCTGCTTCAAGGCAGCTTCATCTAGAATATATGTGCCTTTGTAATGGTCATACTCTGTCGGGTCCGCGAACCGCTCGCGTTGGATACGGGTCATATACAACATATCCAGATCTGCCAGAGCTGCCTGCAAATCCTCGGTTTGCACCGGGGCCTGGCCGGCATGTCGCTTGACTTCGCTGACAATCTCGCCCGGCATCGCCAGCAGCGGCGGCGAGATGAACACCAGTTCACAGCCCATTCGCGCCAGCACCGGCGCCAGCGAGTGTACAGTCCGCCCATACTTGAGGTCGCCACATAGACCTATCTTCAGCCCGTTGAAAGTCTTCTTATGTCGGCGCAGGCAGAATAGGTCGGTGAGAGCCTGGGTCGGGTGCTCGCGCGGGCCATCGCCGGCATTTATCACTGGTACGGAGGCATTATCGGCGACAATCTGGGCGGAGCCTGATTGGGAGTGCCGGACAACGATAATGTCGCAATAGCCGCTGACAATGTGGGCAGTATCAGCTAGACTTTCTCCCTTGGCTACTGAGCTGGCTTTGGCCTCAGCCATACTAATGACACTGCCGCCCAGCCGCAACATAGCCGCCTCAAACGACATCCGGGGGCGGGTGGAAGGCTCAAAGAAGAGGGTAGCCAAAATGTTATCCAGGGGCTCGGGAGCCTGCCGCTGGTCGGCGTCTTCCCAGCCCAGCGCCTCCGCCATCTCGTCGGCCAGGTCCAGGATGCTGATAATCTCGTCATCAGAAAAGTCTTGCAGTGATATTAAGCTCCGCCCCGCTAAAGACATTTCCTGCCTCCTTTGATGACAGCAATCTCTGTTACCTCATTGTGGCTATCTTTGCCGTATGTAGGGGCGGAAGTTGGCTACAACTTCCGCCCGCCTGCCGTGAGTCTATCAAATCTTTGTTGGTCGCGCGGGCTACGGCCCGCAAAGGTGGGCAGATATGCTTCGACCTTCGCTACACTAGGGTAGCTACGGCGGACAAGTGCGCGCAATCGGCCCTACATTAAATTTCGATTGATTTCCTGCTTCATCTGGTGGGCCGCCTGGGCCGCCGCCTCAGCAAACTGCTCTGGCGTCCAATCGCCCTGCTGATAGGCGAATATTATGCCCCGGGAGGAGTTGATAATGGCACCGAGGCCCCTATTATCAAAGGCTGAGGCGATGTCCTCCGCAGTTGCGCCTTGAGCACCATAGCCAGGGACTAAGAAAGGCACCTGAGGCAGATGGGACCGCAATTCGGCCAGTTGCTGGGGATAGGTCGCCCCCACGACTGCTCCCACCGATGAGTACCCCGAGCCGCCGACCAGCGGCCCACCCCATTGGGCCACCAGGTCGCCGATGTGCTGGTAGACAAGCTTGGAGTCGGAGGTAGTCTGCACTGTCAGGTCCTGCAAGTCTCCGGACGACGGATTGGAGGTTTTGACCAGGACAAATAGCCCCCGCCCTGTCTCACCAGCGGCATCAATGAAAGGTTTGATGCCATCAGTGCCCAGATAAGGATTCACGGTAACAGCATCCGCACCGCCGTCGCCACGTAGATAGGCTTCAGCATAAGCCTGGGCGGTGGAGCCGATGTCATTGCGCTTGGCATCAATTATTACTAGTAAATCCTGCTGATGCGCGTAGTCGGCCACTGACCAGAGTACACGGAGGCCCTCATCTCTCAGCACCTCAAAATACGCTGCTTGCAGCTTCCCCGCTACACAGTCTGCCGCCACTGCCTCAATGATCTGCTGGCAGAATTGCTCTACTGCCTGGGCTGGCCCGCCGCTCTGCTCGGTTAAATGAGGTGGCAAGCCACCCAGACGCGGGTCCAGGCCCACACAGACCCGGCTGTCCTTCTCCTGAACTGCCGCGCAAAGTCTATCGGCGAAATTCTGCATGCCCAACTCACTTCTCCTGGCGGGCCGGCCTCACTACCCTCGGCACGGCCCCTCCGAACACCTGTACGCAACAATTATAGAGGCTTTTACCTATTGCTGTCAAAGCCTCTCCTACACTGCCTCTGAAACAGCCATCAATTACAGAATCGCAATGAAGGCGCCCATTTCCCCGCAGCCGGGGCCCTCAGCCCGATATGAGAAGAACAAATCAGGCTGACACCGCGTACACAGCGAACTGATCTCTATGCGCTCCGGCGCTATCCCCGCCTCTATCAGTAGACGTCTATTGAGCGATTTCAGGTCCAGATGCCAGTGCCCATCCTGCTGACTGAGAAAATCTTCGGCGTTTGACAATATAGCCGCCTGCTCGGCTACCTCCGGGCCCACCTCATAACAATCCCGACAGATGCTGGGACCCAGGATGACGTGCAGTTCTGCTGGTGAGGTGTTTGTTAACTGGCAAAGCGCACTAAGCGTGTTACCGGCCACGTTTTGCAAGCTGCCTCGCCAGCCTGCGTGAACCAATCCGATACCTCTGCCTCCGGGCAGCCACAGAAGTATGGGCACACAGTCAGCATAGTACAAAGATAACGTTACCTCTGACATAGTAGTTATCAAGGCATCGCTGGCCGGCGCTACATACCGGCCATCTGACTTTTTAATCTCTGGCAACGAACTCAATGTCACTACAAAGACATTATCGCTGTGGACCTGCTGAGTCTCGACCAGAGGAAAACTCACGACGCCCAGTTCGGCCAGCACCGTATGGCGCGCGGTGGCCACGGCGGGTTGATCTGCGGAATGAAAACGTAGATTACCTGCCTGCCGGCTGGTAAAACCGCCCACCACCGGCCCCGGATTAATCCGCAAAGCCCAGTGCTGTTGGTTCAGCTTAGTTGTACTCATAGGCGGCTATCGCGGCC
>JAUWJN010000222.1 GCA_030607655.1 bacterium | reverse complement strand
CCACGAACCCCGAGCCGATAGCACTTAGGTCAGTCATAAAGCCCATCGGCACAGCGGGCAAGATGCTTTGCGTCCGGCGGGTCAAGTCTATCCAGGGGATGGGTATCAATTGCACCGGCTCGGTCAGTAGCACGGAGGTGAGAGTTGGAATCCCCACATAAATGCCGCCGAATACCAGCCCCACCATAGCACCGATGGAGAAGGTCCGCCACCGCCAGGTCTCCGTCTTGGAGGTGGCCTCGGCCAGGGCCGTGCTGCCCTGGGCAGTGATGGCGGCAAAGGGGAAGGGCAGATTCTCGTAGTCGGAGGTAATCCGGAACATCCCATACCCCATACCAAACCATACCATCCGCCCCAGAACGTAACCCAGAAGTATTAGCGCGCCCGGCAGCAGCCAATCGGGATGGAAGAAGGTGCGCTGAGTAATGGCCACCGAATCAGCCGCTGGTACTACCCATCGGGGCACCTGGTGGGCTAGACCCATACCCTTGGCGGCCGGCGAGCGCACAAAATACTGCCACCACATCGTGCCTGCGAAAGCACCCCCGGACAGAGCCAACCCCCCCTGCATCGTGGTCAATCCGGCTGCCACATAGAAGAGGATGTAGATTTCCGAGCGCTTCAGGGTGAGAAAGGAACGCCGGGCAATCTCGGTAAACAGAATTATAGTGGTCCACTCCGCCGCCGGGCCCAGGGTCTGGCCCGCCACCAGGCCCAAATAGATAGCACCCGGCAGCATCACGAACCCCACAAATAACCCGCCGAATATTGTCTTAATATCGAACCCGTCCTCGAACTCTGTGGGCTGTTCCATCAGCCCCCGGTACAGTTCAAGTTCTGGATCTAGGTGTGCCACTGAAGACCTCCACTACTATGAAAATGGCTTGTATGCGCCGGCTGCTCCCTGGCCAACGACCGCCCCTGTTTCTGCTGCCCTACACCTGCTGTACCACCTACTCCTCCACCTCACCCGCTAGCAACTTCTGTCCCCGCTGGCCATATTCGGCTTTCTGGGCGACCGGGAAAGTACGCCACAACAGATACTGTTTGCGGATGATGTTGATGAAATTGCGAGTTACCCGCATCCAGGAGGTATCGTCGCCGCTCTCCCGGGTTATGCGGCAGCTAATCTGATAAATCTCCTCGTCTTTGGTGGGCAAGGTCTCAATTACAAGCTGTTCGGAAACCCCCAGGTCGTAGGGGGCCAGCCAAACCATCGAGGACAGGGCATAACCTTCCCCATAATCGCCCTCCATAACCGATACTTCAATATCAGCGGTAGAGAACTGGCCCAAGGAATAGTCCGTATGGGCGACAAAGTACTCGTGCAGGTACATATTTACGCCCAGGGCCTGGTCGCCAGTGGTGGTGAAGGGCAGGTCCATAACGATTTGGTCGCCTACCGGCTCCGGTAAGCTCCAGCGCCGCTCAATGCCGGGCATAGCTATATCGGAAGCCTTACGCGCCGGGTACATCACCGAGGCTAAAACTGTCGCCATGATTAGTAGGGTTGTGCCCACTGCGGATAGTGAGGAGTAGTTGAGGTTCAGACCCTCAGCAATATGAGTTTGAGTGACAACTTTCGCCATTACTTGACCAACTCCGTAGCCCGCTACGGCCCCCAGGACAGCATATACGCTAGCTTCAGCGATGAACAAAGCCGCCACGTGAGTGGGAGCCAGGCCCAGTGAGCTGTAGATGTATATCTCCCGGACCCGCTCGTAGACCGAACCTAACATAGTATTCAGCACTATCGCCGCTGCAATCAGGATCGGTATAATCAGGTCAGCGACGCCGGTAAAACCGGTGGTGCCCACCGCACTGCACAGATAGGTCTTGGTGTCCTGACCAGCATAGAGGTTCAGTTCAATGCGCTGGAGGAGTTTGTCCAAAATATCGCCGACTTCCTCACCATCAGGTATCCCTATTACCACTGCTCTCAAGGTGCCGCCGGCATTGATTACAAAGTCGTAGGGCACAACAATAGTGCTGTCGGCAGCCAGATGAATATATTCCTGCAGTTCTTCCCCTTTCTTCCCCCCGCGGCGCTGGGTTTGTTGTTCGGACATCTGCTGCTCCATCAGTAGGAAGTCAACCGGAGTCAGGGGTTCGCCATCTAAGTCAGAGGCATTAGTGAAGCGGGTGGAGTTAATGACGCCAATAACCCGCATCTCCGCACCAAATATCTGGATCTTAGCACTGCCTACTTGCTCAGCGGAGATCCCCAAGGCACCGGCCACGCCCTCGGGTAGTATACAGACCAGCTTGTCGTCCGGCTCGAACCACCGCCCGCTGCGCAGCAGATCATCAACGTGAGTTATCTCAGCCTCTTGGGCTGTCAACCCCGTGATGGCGGTAGCCGCATAAGAAGCATCGCCCCGCCTAATGGTGACGAAGGATTGGTCCCCGGGGCTACCCGAGAAATACCACGCGCGGGGCGCTACGGTGTACTGCCCACCAAACTCGTTGTCAATGATGTGGGTGGTGGGCTCCCCGATGGGCAACCAGCCTTTCTCTCGAATCATTATCCCGTTGTAGGGGGATAGCTTAGGTAACAGTATCTTATTAGCCCGTACTGTCTGGACCACCGAAGTGAACGACATGACCGTGAAGGTTAGTAGAATGAGGGTCGTGCAGGTCAGTATCGTACGGGTCTTACGGCGGCGCATATTCGAGATGCCCAGGTTAAAGGCTGCCGCCGAGGCCCCCAGCCGGCCGACGTCGGCGCTGTGGATACCGGTCTGCGCGTATCTTATGGACTTCATCTGTTCTTCAAACTTTTGGACAATAATGCTGACCACGAGCACGGTCAGGGCGAGAATAATGAACGCCAACAAGATAATAACCGGAGTGAAGGTGATAGCAAAGGCGGGGTGAACCAGAGCAATGATAATGAAAATGGCCAGGAAGATCCCCAGGTTGCCGGCAATCTGCCACTTAATATCCGGCGCGCCCAGCAGTAGTCGTTCGGTGAAGAAGCTGAAGGGCATCAGCAGCGCCAGATAAAATATAATCCCCTTAACTACGTCGTCCTCGGTCTTTCTGACATCAAGATAAGCCGGGGACTCGTTGCCCCAGGCGGAACGAGCAGCGGCGAAAAACTTGTCGTATTCGCGCCCCTGCCAGTACTGGCCCGCCGCCCGCAGTTCCTCTTCAGCGAGCAGATGCGCTTTTTGTGCGCGGTCATTGTCTATGCCGTGTTTGAGCAGTCGTTGCATGCGATGCTCGTCCAGTAACCACATATCGGCCGCCACCCGATAAGGCGTAGCATACAGGGAAGGATGGTCATCAATTAGGTATCCGGTTCCCTCCGGGGCCTCAGTGGTAGAATTGATGAGCACAAAGCGCAGGCCCAGTAGGGTCGCGGCCATCGTAACCTTTATGCGACTGCCGGCCTGGGCAAACACCACGGCCACCGGCTCGTAGGTAGAGGTAAATCGCCCCGGCGGCAGCGGCAGACAATAGCCATATTCAGGCGGAGCTGCATCAGTCACCGCATCGTAGACATAAATCTGAGAGAGCAGCTCAAAGAAGCGTTGGTCAATCATATCGTAAATGGCCATCGGTTTGCAGGCAAAAAGCACTACGGTGGTCGGCTTGATACGCTCGGTCAATTCTATTTCAAGCGGATATTGTTTCGCCCCGTTGATGCCCTGGTCCGGGGCCATCTGGATACCGCCATCGGCTGCTCCCAGGGCATAGCCTTCAATAGTAGTCTTGCCCCCTACCGCGCGGATATTAGGCAGCCCCATCAGCGCAAAACGCCCCTCTTCATCGGTGATATCTAGGGCCTGGGCCCGTACGCCCATCGCCGTCTTCTGGATCGGCCGGGCCAAGGCAATAGCCCGGGGCACCGCTTTGTCCGGGAAGGTACTAACCGAGGGGTCGAATTCTACCAGCCGCCCTTTGACCTCCACAAAATTGTCAGACAATTCGGGCTCATAGAGGTCTTGGGGCTCACGGATCGATACCATATCTAACAGCAGGCAGGCCAAAAACCGGGTCTGCTCACCCAGGTTGTCAACTTCTACCTGGGCCGGCAGGTCCATCAGAGTATCCACGAAAGGCCGGGAGTCGTCAATGGTCGCGAACCCCAACCCCGGAATACCGGCCAGGGTAGCAACTTCGTTGGATAAGGCTAGCCGGCCGGCCATATAGGTATGCCAGCTTTTGCCTTTGATAGCGTTAATGCCATCTACAAAGCGTTGCTCGCGGTCTACCGACAGAGCATTGGCTACCAGGCTGGCGTAATCGCGAGCCTTCTTACCTATTTCTGAGAAGCGCCAGCGGTCGCCTTCGGAATAATTGTAGTAGTAACCCTTGTAAAAGATGCCGAAGGTATGGTTGTGGCTCGACAGGTCTACCGAGAACCACGCGTAGATGTCCTCCTCACTGAAGTCCAGCGCCCCAGTAAGCCTCTCGATAGCCTGTTGGACTTCAGCCACCGCCGCCTGCTTATCCTGACTGCTAGCGCCCCGGCCCACTCCTCGCGCTTGCTTTATTGCTGTCTCCGCCTCGCCCAGGGCTTGTTGTATCTGGGGAACTCGATCAGTGAATTTTTCCACCAGTCGTTGGCGATCGGCCAGCTCTTCCTCAGTCAGTTGGAACTCGGGCAACTTGCCGCGATTAGGGTCGGTT
>JAUWJN010000011.1 GCA_030607655.1 bacterium | reverse complement strand
CTTAAAGTCCTCTACTGCCGATTCAAAGGATACGCCATTTGTGCTATATCCTCGTCGGCTGCCTATTCTGATGTCAGGAACTGCCCAGGCGGGTGCTAATGGCACAATAACCCTCCCTGCTACAGCGTCGGGCTACGATGACTACTATGTGGCTATGATCGTCCTGCTAACAGCCAACACTGGCATCGGCCAAGCTCGCATGATTACGGATTATGTTGGCAAGACAAAGGTGGCCTCGGTAGCACCAAACTGGGACACTAATCCTGACAACACTACAACTTTGGATCTGCTCGTGCCACACTTCGTTACTCCAATCGGCTTGCTACAAAGCATAGCCGAAAGCGATGGGGCGCGACGAGTCCGGCAAGCACAGGACGCAATCTAGGAGGAAGAATATGCCTCATAAGAACAACAGCGTTTTGTCTCTGCCGTGGGGCATGGTCATCCGTATTCTAATTGCTATGGTGGCGCTTGTCGTGCTGCTTATGGGCGGCTGGACAGCTCTGGAACTGCGAGCTAATTCAGCTATCTCGCGCCAGGAAGCCTACGAGACCTTTGTGACGAGCGATGTCCACGAGAAAGATATGACCCGCATCCAAGCACAGCTTAGTACCATCGCCACCGATATGAAGGCTACTCGTGAGTCCGTCATTCGGATGGAGGCGAAGATGGAATGACCTATGCGGAACTCAAATCAGCACTGGAGCTATCGGCTCGCCGGCGCAACTGGGACATTCTGGAGGGCGATATTGCGCTTTTCACTCTGACGGGTTTCTATGCTGTGGACGCGGCTCTGGGCTGGACGAAGGCTGAGAAGACGGTAGTGAGTGCCGTTGGAACTGCTGCCTATAGCGTGGACAGTTTGATCCGGTCGCTGGAGCACGTCATCTACTACGATTTGTCCGAGACTCGCAACATTGTATTGGATGACATCCCGTTTCACGACTACCTTCGGCTTCGGGAAGATCGGCCCTCCAATGCCACACCCAGACAGTGGGCGCAGTACGGTGATCAGATTTATCTGAATCCGGCCCCGGACACAGCATCTGATACAATCAAAATGTACGGGACGATTGAGGCGACTGCTCTAAGTCTCGACGCCGACGAGCCGACCTTCCCGAAAGAGTATCACCGCTTGATTGTGGACTATGCCATAATTCTAGCGTATGTCGAATATGGTGAGCTACCGCAATCGGCTGAGTTTGAGGCTATGTTCCAACGACTCATAGACAGAATAGCGGCCAGTGCCCAGTACACTCGTCACAGCACAAAGCGCACACGATTGGCAGGTGTTTAGCAATGGCTGAACTGGCTGAGAGTGATTGGTTGGCAGGTTTCGCTGATGGCGAAGGCTGTTTTCTAATATTACGCTCTCGCTCTAACAAATGTAAGAAACAGCCTTCGAGTTTTCGGTTTACATTTCAGATACAGCAAAGAGACGACGACGCTGCTATTGTTATTGAGCTACAAAAAGTCTTTGGGGGGATTGTTACATTCAAATACTTGCCAAGCCAGAAAGATACGGGTACTAATCCGACTGTCTCTTGGGTTGTAGCAGCTAGAGCAGATATTCTGGGACTGATAGATTACTTTGATGCTCACCCGCTCAGGAGTAAAAAGCGCAGGGATTATATTCTTTGGCGAGAAGCAGCTATGGTTTACTATCATAATGCAACAAAGGGTGGAAACCAAGGCGGAAATCCAGAGTGGCTTGTCCAAGCGATAGAAGAATATCGGAAGAAAATGAAGGAACTTCGTAAGTATCAAGGGACATTGGGAAGCACGGAAATTATTGCCCCTAAAGGGGATGAACAACTGTGGCTTCTGGAGATTTAAGCGATGCGATGGTAACTCGTGTCCGGCAGCGCCTCGGTGAATGGGCTACCGCCGGACTCTCTGATGCTGAGGTTTTCGCTGCTCTGAACGAGGGCCAGATTGACATAGCCTGGAAGCTCCCCGATGCTGCCCTGCGCGGGATTATGTCAAGCGCTACGGGTAGCCTCACAGCTTCGGCGTTCACGCTCCCGACTGATTTCATGCGCTTCCGCACCCTGACGGTGGCAACAGTTTATGCCACATACTGGCCGGTCTCAAAGGTTATGGCTATGAGGGGAATAGCGGCAGCTTCAGCCAAACAACCATTCTGCACGATTTGGGGTAGCACCTGTACGGTCTATGTGGGTGCGCCGACCTCGACCGCGGCCTATGCCCTACAGTATATTGCTGAGCCGACTACGATAACCACAAGCGTTGATCCTGTCTACGATGCTTACCTGCTCGACCTGATTGAGACCTTTGCCGTTGAGTCCTGTCTGCGCTTGCGCCAGCGCACGGCGGAGGCAGATGAGGTTCTTGCCCGCTACAACCAAGCGCTAGGCGTGATAGATAGCCGCTACCCAGAAGGCCCACTCCACGAGGGCAAGGCGGTGGACCCAGGTGGCTAGGCCCGTCGAAGAAATCATCTTTGAGGGATTCAAGGGCTGGAGCCCGTACCAGAACCTATTATCCAACCTGGTGTTGCCGCGTCGCTTGCGCGAGGGCGAACTGATTGACGCCGAGGGTGTGCGGATTGGTTATGATGGCGTCGTCCGCTGGCACCGCGACCAGTTTCAGATTGAGACGACCGGCCTGCCAGCCTCGCCCGCCCTGCCGCGCTTTCTGATGGAGTACAAAGCTGCCGGCTACAATCAAATGCTGGCGCTCTACGACGACGGCAAGCTCTACAAGCTGGAGACCGACTGGCCTAATGCTACAGCCACACAGGTAGCAGCCGCTTATGAGGTTTTTCACGGGGTGAGTTGGAGCGAGGCGGCGACGGGGCTTCAGACCTCGGGGCCTTTTGGCCTGCTGCAATGTGAGGACGTTCTACTGGTCGGTCATCGTAGTGCTGCTACCCAGCGTTGGGATGGTGTGGACTTGACGAATGTGGGATTTGCCACTCCGACCGCTTGCTTTGTGGGTAGTAGTGATTTTTCAGGTTATACCGAGGTTGATGCTGGCGACTACCTAACAGTCGCTGCTGACCGGATAACTGCTCTTCTTATGCCTAAGAACTCGACTGCTTATACCTATGAGGACTTTGGTGCAGATGTCATAACTGACTTTGTGGCGCGATGGAACTTTCAAATAACAGCTTCGTCTGGCGATGGTGCTCACCTTTATATGGTGGGTTGCAAAAACAGTGTAGGTGTCTTCTCAGGTACAACCGATTGGTTTGCGGCTGGTGTAAGACGAAGAGGAACTGACTACACAATAACCATTTCTTACGGGGCCCTTGAAAGTTGGATTACTACCCCTTTGTCCTTAAGCACTACCTATTACGCCGAACTCAAGCGCGTGGGTAACAGGTATGCTTTCACGGTTTACTCCGATGCAGGATACACTACCCAAGTAGCGACCATTAAAGGCTATGACGGGACTGCCTACCGTTATCTGTATGCAGGTTGTGCATACGGTGGTGGTGCTGAGGCGGACACCATAAACGGCTACATTGATACCCTGACGATGACGGTAGCAACCATTGGTAGCGGCCAATTACCAGCGGGTACTTATTCCTACTATACGACATTCGCCAGCGATGAGTTTGAGAGCATGTCGTCGAACATTACCGATATAGTGGTGTCCTCCGCCGACAGCAATATAACCCTTGGCGGCATACTGACTGGGCCTACTGGCACTACCAGTCGGAAACTCTATCGGGCCTACACTGATGCGGTCGCGCAAGGTTCTCGCGGGACATCCTTTCAGTTCCTAGCCGAAATCTCAGACAACACTACAACCACATACACAGATGATGCACTCCAAGCATCACTAGCTAATCCCCTTATCTTTGACCATGCTATCCCCCCACGCGGCGACATTTTGGCCTGGCACAACAACCGTGTCTTTATGGCTAACTGCGCTTCTTCCTCGCAGAGTTATGAGGATTACGACACCACTAACCTCCGCAACGTGGTCTTCTTCTCTGAACTGAACGAGCCGTACTACTGGCCGTCGGTCAACTATTTCCGCGTCGGGGATGAGACTGACATTAAGGCGCTGGTGCCCTGGCGCAACTTCCTGCTCATCTTCAAGGAGAACTCGGTGTGGGTGCTGTTCGGCTACGAGTCCGACGAGTTTGAACTGGAGCGGGTCTCCGGCGAGGTCGGCTGCACCAATCGGGAAGCCGCAGCAGCGGGTCCCCCGGGTGTTGTCTGGCAGGACTCCGACGGGATTATGTTCTACAATGGCAGCAGCATCCGTCGTATCCTAGAGTTTGGCTATGCTTCTGGCGGCTACCAGCCACCTGATTCCAGTGTTGATGTGCCGACCGTAGCTTATCATCGTGGGGAGTTTTGGGTTGGCACCAATGTCATACACATTTACAATCCTGAAACTGATCACTGGCAGCAGGAGCGATTGTATGTTTCCTCGATACGCGGCATCCGTGCTTTCAACTTTGGACGGCACCAAAGCCATATTTTGGCATACAGTGTGGCCGGATTCGGCGGCTCCAGCTTTCCTATGGTCTGGGACACAGGCAAGCAGTTCACCTACTGGGAGACCGCGGGTAGTGCCTTCTCCGACTACCACGCTCCGATTGAGGTAACGCTGCCGCCGCTACTGGCCCAGCCTGGCACTGAGATTGTGCCCTTGGAGGTCTGGATTGACGGCCCTTGGACAGACTATGCCACGGCAGCTTATCGCCCAAAGCTTTTCATCAACAATGATGCTGACTACTCCGAGACAGCGGGGCAAAATGCTTGGGCGACCACACCATACGCGCCGAAGGATGGTGGCGTCATCGGGGTGCCCAGCGGCTACAGCTATAGCGGGGGGGCCAGCAAAAAGACCAACGCCTTCGCGGTGCTCTACATTCAGATCAAGGCTACACACGCTGAGGACTTTGTACTGAACGGTGTAGGTCTTCGCTACTACGTCCGGCCTGCGAGGGGCTAATATGAACCGGCCACCTGGTCACGAAAAAGAGTCCGCACAAACCAGGCGCATCTTTCAGGAGCTTGTTCACGATGGGCCGGCGCGGATTAACGCGCTGGAGGGTTATCGCGGCGACCACGAGGCGCGGATAACGGATACCGAAGCCGGCAAGTTGCAGACCCAGACCTACACTGAGAGGGCAGATGAGCTGACGGTAGGCACTGTCGGTTCCTGGACAGAAATAAACTTGTCAAGTTATGGGGTAGAGGATGGCGATGTTTGCGAGATATGGATGACCGAACAAAATGCCGGCCATCTTACCGGTGTACGCGAGACAGGTTCTTCTCTGGAGAGAAAGTTTGGCATAGAAAACGACATAGTAAACACTATGCACGTAGTTGCCAGTGGGGCAAATGCAAGCATTGAAGTTTACAAGCTTACAACCAATCACGATTTCTTCTTGGTAGGCTATTGGCGATTCAGCACGACATAAGGAGCGTGAGATTATGCCCGGATTAGCAGCAGGATTAGGTATAGCAAGTCTGGTAGGGGGATGGCTTGGTATCGGCGGTGGTGGTGGTTACAAACCCCCGCCGCCAAGCTACGGACAGTTAGCCGCCCAGCGTGTTCTGAAGGCGCCCATGAAGGGGCAGGGCATGGACACTATGGGTGGTTACACTAAGGCCTTACATGAAATGATGCTGGGGCAAGGGCCGTACTATCAGGCGGCGCTGGGGCGCGGCGTTGGCAACATCAACGTGCAGGCCGCCCAGGGGCAGCGGCAGTTGCAGAGCACAATGAGCCAGCGCGGATTGCTCTCTTCTGGAATGACACAGACGGGACTGCAAAGTTTGGAGCAGGGGCGGCTCGGCGCGATCAGTGCGCTACACGGTCAGCTTGAGACGGAACGGATGCGGCGGCAGGAGTTTGGGATGACGCAGGTGACGGCGCAGCAGCAGATTTTGAACGCGGCGCGGCAGGTCGGCATAAGCGAGCAGCAGATAGCTATGGCGCAGCAGCAGAATGACTACAATGCACTGGCTGACGCTATTCAGTTCGCTTACATGGCGATGAATCCGCCGCAGCAGCAGGGCAATTACTTCGGGGGCCTGGGCTTCAATCTCCCGACTATGGATTACCCGAAGACGCCCTCTGGAACTAACTATCTTAATGCTCCACTCACCGGCTACAACATTCTGAGCAAAGACTACAAGTAGGTGATGACTTATGGCTTTTGATTGGCGCAGAATAGCCGCAATCGCCAGTGGCGCGGGGCGCGGGATGGTGGCGGTACAGGAACGCGACCAGCGACAGCGCCAGCAGGCGTTTCAGAATATGTTGCTTCAGCGACAGCTTGGGATGCAGCAGCAGGGGCTGACTTCTCGGCTTGATACGGAAGCGCAGTTGCGTCAACTTAGACTCACACAGGAAGAACGGGATGTTGCGGCAGAGACTCGAATCGAGACACCTGAACAGAAATATGCGCGAGAACTAGAAGAAACGCAAGCTGATGCTCTCCGAGCGTGGCGTAGCAGGTATCCTGCGGGGCTGCTTACTGGAAGAGAGCCGACATACCCAGTGCAATTAGGTCGAGGCATTGGGCAACCGACAGCACCGCTAACGGGGGCTATGTTGCCTACTGGAGGACTGGCCCCGAGAGTAGAGGGCGCAGATCCCTGGCAGCGCGAAGCAGCACCAGTAATTCCGTCTATGCCCACGGTTGAGCCACAACTGGCAGGAACGATTCCAGCACCGACAGCGCTAACACCTGTCGCCGGACTGGATAGACCTGAAATGACTGCTGACTGGTTGCAGCGAGAAGGTGAGATTACTACAGGAGAGTCTGGGGTCCCCTTCCCAGGAGAAGCGCCACCGACTCCGCGCGGACTTCGAATAGAAGGATTGAAAGAGGAGCTACTGGAAACAAATCTTGCTGTCGCAAAACTCGATTTGAAGAGGGATCAAGAGACCTACGATACTGCGATAAAACAGGACATTGCCGACCTCGAAGGTACATGGCTTGACAACGAAGCTAAGGAGCGGGCGGCTACTCTGGCTGGCCCCAATGTAACTCGAATTCTGGCACTCTCTGAATGGATGGAGGACAATCCTGAGTCTGTGACGACCGCTATGGTCAAGGAACTCCGTGCAGAAATAGAGGGTCACACGGAGGACATTCTACAGGCCCGCACGAACGCGGCCTGGCTGAAGCAATACGGCTTGACCCCTCAACAGTATGCTGTAATCAATCAGGTCGCAGCCACTCTTGAGCGCCTCAGTATGGAACAGGAGCGTATTGACATCTCTGGACAACCGAGAGCACCGGCAGCGCCAAAGCTGGGGGCTACTAACGCCGAGGCAGAGAAGATATTGACACAGCCTGGCATTACACCCGAAGATGCCACTGCTGCTATGGAGACAATTCAGTTCAATGATCCGGCCCAAAAGCAGCGATATATTGAGCGTACCAAGGCACTGGCAGGCCGGAGCTCCTTCAGCATACTAGCAGACGAGGCTGGATTTGGGGGTCGGTAATGGCGAAGCTTCCTTGGTACACTCGTGCAATCCGCGCACTGGACTGGACGAAGTGGGGACTGCCTGCGGGCCTACCTGAAATACCTGTACAGGTCCAAGGTTGGGAGGCACTTAAAAAGGTCAAGGGACTCCAGCCGGCGGAGCCTCCCGCTGGTCTCCAAACATTTTTTGCGCCGAAGATACTGCGGGCCGCAGAGCAGGAAATCGCAGGCCATATTGCTCGTGTTCTGACTGGTCAGTTAGATCCCACGCGGGCCACTCTTCGTATCAATCAGCTTCACGAGAAGGGCCTCATCACTGAGACGGCACGGAATAATGCTATTGAGGCGTTTCGTGTCATTACCCCTGAGTCAATCCCTGAACCACTGGAACCGCAGGGACGACCGCTTACTTGGATTGGGCCGTTGCAGAAACTGTCACCCGTTTTGCAGACAATGACTGACTTGGTAGAGAAAGCCGCAACTGAAGAACTGCCCTATCACGAAGCAGTTGGCAAGATGCGGGATTTAGGCGATGACGTTCCACCTGAACGGATACAACAAGGCTTGATCGCATTGACTGTTGCTGTAGGTCGGCCTCCAGAGGTTACCCCTCGTATCTATACGGCCGGGGGCATGTGGAGCAAGGTTTGGAACTTCTCGCAGATACCGTCACAGATTATAACTCAGGAAATACTACGCCTTATGCCGCCAGGAGCAAAAGCAGGGCTTCAGGAATCAACTGAGGATGTCATGGCAACAATTACAAAGCAAGAGCAGGAGCGCGTTGGCGTTGGGGAAATGATACAGGGCGCATGGCAGGGATACCGTAGCGTGATTGATCCGATTGCTACACTGCGAGAGGCTGGAGCCACACCAGGTGAGACGTTTATTTTTGGCGGTGGACTGCTGGCTGCCACAGAACCCGCGAACTACTTCCTGGCCGGCGTAGGTGTCTGGGGCAAGGCAGGCACGAAGGCAATGGCTGCTGCTGATAGCATAGGCGCAAAACTTGCGGCGAAGGTGGGCGCGGAGACTGTAGTGGGCAGAGTATTTCAAGCAATGGGGCTACGGGCAAGTGAGATGGTGCCTTTCGCACACATGAGAGCGTTTGGGCGAGGATATTTGCAGGGGATTCCTGAAGAATTAGGGCAAGTAGGTCGTGCAATGGGCCTTGCCGATGACGTTGCAGACGATGCCGCTAAGCAATTTGTTACTGCTTTGCAGAACGACGTTCGCGTTCAGCCTCGGCTGTGGAAGAAACCGATTTTGGCGAAGAAAGAATGGACGCTAAGGGATGTCACCGACAGCGTTCAGACTACTCCGGCCAAGTGGGTAAAGCAAGCTACAGAGAGGGCGTTGGAACGCTTAGGGCCAACAGCTGCAGCGCGAAAAGAGGCTGCTGTGCGGGAGGTTGGATTTGCGTCCTATCGTCACGAAAAGTATGTAGCTCTCCTTGAGGAGGAACTCGTAAAGGTTGGTCAAGCAAAACGGGCGGGGCCTGGAGGCGTTTTCGGTCTGGCCCGATCAGTGGAGCGCTTTTTCCTGCCGTCTGGCAGCATAGATCCTGCACTTAATACTGAGCTAGAGCGTCTGGCAATGACGATGACTAACGAAAGCGCATTGGCTCGGGCAAAGTTCCTACGTCCTGTCAGCGACCTCTCCGTAGGAGAGCAGCAGATAATCTACGATGCGCTGGGGCAACAGGTAAAGGTTCGCAGCGAAGAGTTTGCAAAGCTGACTAAACTGAAGATAGGGGATTTCTGGGGGCTACAGGAACGAGAATTATTGGAGTGGATAGTGGCGCGAACAGGAGAAAGCTGGAAGCCTGGCAAGCCCCTGCCCGAGGTGGCAAACAAGTTGTGGGGACGCATTATAACTGTTAGAGGTAATTTCGAGGAGGCCTGGCAGGTAGTTGATGATGCAGGTCTGAGTATGGGCCACAAGGAGTTCTACCTGCCCACAAAAGTCTCTCCTGACAAGACATACACGCCAACCGCCCGGGCCACTTCTTTCCTACGCAAATCTCACTGGGAAAACCCCTATGTTTTGGAGATGATGAAGAGTGCCGGCTTTGATGATATGCCCAGCGCTCTCAAGGACCTCCCTTCTATCCTGGAGACATATGCACAAGGGACAGCCGATCTCTCTGCCCATCGGCAGATGCTTAAACTTGTTGACCGCTATGGTGTTCGCAATCTAAACCCCGTCGCGTCAAAAGTAATGGGCTGGGAGGCTTTTGAGCCTGGTTACTCACAGGGAGCCTGGGGTCTCATCGGAGAGCAACTAAGCCCAGAGGCACTCACGAAAGTATTGCCGCCAGGATTTAACGAGCACTGGGCGCGAATGATTGCGCCCGCGGGCCGTATTCCACGTGCGTTGGCTAAGGGCTTAGCTCCTGCTCGGATGTCAGTCCTTAACATTCAGAACCCCGTCTTTCACGCCACTAATGCTTTTGACCAATTTCCGTCAGCGCTTATGGCTGGATGGCCTGGGAGCAGAAACTTTGGGATGGGTGTGCGGTTATCTGCACGAGAACTAATGAGTGAAATGCCTTCGTGGTTGCTACAATCGGGGCCGCGTACTTGGGCAGAAAAATTGAGGTTCCAGATTTCGGCGGGGGAAAGGGCGTTGCTGGACGCTGTTGATACTCAGATATTAGAGCGCATTAGTCAAACCCGTGTTGCCCAGAAGCTCAGTAGACTAATGAGGACACAAGGGTATTCTGATGACCTGATACAGGAGATAGCGGAGGAGCTTCCTCACATTGAACAGTCGGGGCTCGCAGGATGGTTGGCTCGTTATGAGGGAGATTTTGCAGGTACTACCGATGCCGTGCTGCGAAACACAGTGGGGCTTGGGGTGCGCGCCGCCGGTGCCTATGAGAACCTTTGGCGAGGTGCCAGCTATGCAGGGAATCGTCTATCTGGAATGTCTGGTGCCGATGCCTTTGCCGCAATGCGTACAGGTTTTGTCAACTACCCCCCCGCAGCCTTAGCACCATTTGATAAGGCGATCAAACACCTTACGTTCTTTTGGCCCTACGCTCGCCAGCGAATACCCCAAGTTGCTCAAGCGAGTCTGGAGCGCCCGTGGCTTATGACTGCACCGCTTAAACTCAAAGAGTGCATTGAGCTGGGATTCCCTGCGTCTGAGCAGCAACTACTAGCGGGTCGGCCTAACAATTTTCGCTACGCACCAGAGCGCATTGCCTTCCCGTGGGACTTGTGGCCGATGAGCACCATAGGAGACGACTTGCCCCAGGAGGCGAAAGACAACTACATCTCGCATTTGTCCTACAGAGCACCCCCGCTGGGAAGTATAGTTGACCTAGCGCGAATGACGGGAGCGACATCGCGAACACCAGGACTTGATCCGTTGCAGGCTATGGAGCAGTCACTACATCCTTACTGGAAGGCGTCTCTCTGGGCATTGAAAGGCGAGGGTAGTATTGCACTACAGGAGATGTTCCCTGTTGCATCGCGGACGATTGAGAGAGCGAGGATAGACCCAGAGGGTACAACTGGAAGGATTGTAAGAGGTCTCGGTAAGACAAAAATTGTAAGATGGCTTGGCGACAAAGTAGGTATCAATACTGAAACAATCGGCGAGTTGACTTCTGAAGAAAAAGAGCGGCTTTATCGCCGCTATCGCCAACCGTTCAGTTTTGAGAACCCTGAGACCCCTGCTCGGACTGATATGTTGCTCACAATGGAGCGGGCTCGGTTAAAGGCCGGCAATATGGGAGCGATCCTTACATTCACTTCAAAGAATGAAGCTTGGGGCCGTCTCTCTCTGGGTCAGGTTGACGAATTACAAGCAGCGCGAAGTGCTGAAGGTTTGGCACCGCTACGTTTGTCATCCCAGCACCTTGCCAATATCCGAAAACATATGACAATGGCTACAGGTCGAGGCCCCCAGACACCAAGCGAGACGAGGCGCTGGAACGATGATGTAAAGCGATATACGGCAGAGGGCGGAAGAGTGGCTGACGTAGTATCCTGGTGGGAGAGGAAAGATCGTCAGGAACGAGAATCTGCGCTTGGACTAGATAGCTGGCTTCAAGTCAGAGCAGAGCAGAGAAAGGCCGGTGAGCCACTGTCTCCGTTAAGTGATCCCGCTTTCCGTGACATCAACATTCTTCTCGAAAAGCTAAAGCACCCCTCGGTAACAATGGGAGAACTAATGGAGGCTGACGCAAAAAGTAGGCCGTCCAACCTCCCTGCTATGCAAAGATGGTGGCAAAAGCAGGGGCCTGCTAAGAAAGATGAGTGCTCGGCGGATTTGCAAAAGGCACTATTGGATGAGTGTGGTCATGGTGATGCGGAAAAGATAGGGGATTGGTTTGTCGAAAACAAGGATTATACGACGATGCCCCAAGGCACAGCGCCTCAGCCTGGAGATATGATTTGGTTTCCAACGCGCAACGTTCATGGGCATGTCGGCCTATCATTTGAGGATCCTATGGAGCAGAACCGACTTCGCCTCTATAGCAACTATGCGGGCAACACAGGGTTTATGGATATTCCTGCTGGCAAGGCACTCAAGATTTACCGACCACCACAAGTCACAGAACTTGACATCGGCCTAAGAAAACTAGGCAAATAGGAGGCTACTACAATGGAACTGTTCTACTCAGAGTATCTGCCGTTGGCCGCCGCTGCCGTACTGGGCTGGGGCGTAACCGTCGCCGCCGTCGCCGAGCTCGTCAAACAGGGTGCGAAGCGTCTGGGCTACGCGATTGTACCCGAAGGCATGACACTGCTGACTGGCGCGGCCTGTGCAGGCCTAACTGCTTGGACGCTGCTAGGGAAAGGAGTGCCGCTACAGGAGAGCGTTCTGGTCGCTTGTCTGGCGGTCTTTGCGCCGAAGTTTGCCCACGATATTGCGGGCAAAGTGAAGAAGTAGTTTAGCCGGCGCGGGATTGGGGTATAACGAAAACACTATGAATGGAAAATCTAAGCTGGTCGTCGCGGATAGTTATCCTACCATAGATGAGTTGTTTGATGTGGAGCCGCTGCTCTTCTGCCACCTTGCTGACCCGCGCAGTACAGTGCCGGTGGAATGTGATGAGCTGCGGGCGTATGGGCCATGTGGCGATAAGGAAAACTACTACCTCGTCTGGGGATCAGTGGAGCCAGGCGGCAAAAGATGGGTTACTGTTCCACTTGCCCCAAAGGATGTAGATGCTGACCAAATGGGCGAGGCGCTGAAAACCCTGCGGCGTGCGATAAAGAGCCTAGTGTATTGCAGGCGGCGCGACCTCGGCGACAAGGAGACGATGGGCATATAATGACGATATTCGTGAAAGTCGTGGGGCAGGAACGGGTCGTAAAGATTGAGGATGCTGAAACACCCGCAATGGTCTCCTCGGTACGTGCTGATGGGACCTGCGATCCAGATCTTCACTGGTTACGGATAAAATCTTCTGCCAACAACTGGATGTTCAACATGAGTCACGTTGACTTCTATTACACAGAACAGGAGGTGACACCACAATGCGAGGACTCGTAGTAGTATCGTTGCTGCTTTGTCTGGCCGCTCTACCCGCCGTCGCGGGCGACATCGAGATCGTCCCCCAGAAGATTGAGGTCAACGGTCTGCTGGGCACGATGGGCGCAGCCGGCGGCATTTTCTGGCCGGCGATTCAGGTGCCAGAGTATGACATTAGCCTGGGCCCAATGGTGGCAGTTGGAAACACTGCCGCTGTTTTTGGCGCGGGCGTGAATGTCCCGATTGTACTCAGCATCCCCATCTTCGAGAACATCAACTTCGGCTGGATAGCATACGGCTGGGATTGGGAGACTGACGACTGGGGCCTTGAAGGCGGGGTCGGAATTACCGTAGCAATCAACTAGGGCTACCTTGCTGGGACTGACCACCTCAGCGCCCCGGCCCCGTCTATTCCCCCCGTAGGCGGGGCCACCTTTTTGAAAGGCGATGATGATGACTGAGTGCCAACGGTGCGGGAAATGCTGTATCGCCACACGCCCCGAAGAACTGATCGGCGGCAGCGCGGAGAACAACCGCTGGCTGCGTAAGTCGGTTGGGTATAGCGGACGGAGTGCCGAGTGTCGCTATCTGTTGCCTCGCGACGGCAACGGCCACAGGCTCTGCGCCATTTACGACAACCCCGTGCGCCCTGAGTCCTGTGATGAGTTTCCTGGCTGCTTAACCGACGACGCCTTGAAGAAGCTGATGGAACACTCCCACATCTGCGATTGCCCGCTATTGATGGCCGAGTGGGAAAGGCGCAACGTGATTGATGATCCTGAGGAAAAGATGGCGAGGTTTAGGCGCCGAGGGAAACGGGTATCACCTAACTGATATGAAATCGCTATCGCAAGACCAATATTCCTATGTTATCTACGAGACCTGGAAGATGGCCCAGCGGCTGCTGAGGCTAGCAGATAAGCCGCAGCTTGACCGTGCCGTACTCAGAGAGACGGCTATTCAACTACACGCACAAGCTGAAACCTTGGAGGCGATTGCAGAGTGCCAATCAGAAACGCGCTCATTAAGCCCCTTGTCCGAAGCTCTTGGCGGAAAGGTCCCGGGTATGTCAGCCATTGGTTCGGGAAACGATGTGACGCCGCAGGTCTCACCACCGTCGAAGTCCCCCGACTCCGGCGAGTCTATGTCCACAAGCGCGTTGCGGAGGCGTTTCGAGAAGTCCTGCTGAGCATTGCCGCCGCCGGTATAGACCACCTCATTGACCTGTCAGATTATGGCGGCACCTATTGCTGTCGCAAGGTCCGAGGCGGCAGTGCCGCTAGCCCGCATAGCTGGGGCATCGCCATCGATCTGAACGTCCACCACTTTCTCGCCTCAGATGACACCGAGATTGTGAAGACGGGCCGCACTAATTTTCACTGCGCTGCACACGAGGTAGCTCCGAGCCTGGAGGCGCTGGCCCCCTTCTTCAATGCCTGGGGGTTCACTTGGGGCGGTGACTGGAACACGAAGTACCTTGACCCGATGCACTTTGAGGCCACGGAGCTAACGGTCAAAATTCTGGAGGGCGGGCTCAGTAAGGACGAGCACCGCTATATCGAGACCATCCGTGAAGCACTCGGTATGCCGCCCCTGGGGTATGGCACCGGCCAGGCAATCAAGGTTGTCCACTGGGTAACCGGAGATATGCTTGCTGAGTTTGAATTGCCCGCTGGCATCCGTAGGCTGTGCGAGAACGGTGACCACATCGAAGACCAGGGCAAGCTCTATGTCGAGTAAAGCAAAGCGCCGCGCAATTTGGTGCCCCCACTGTGAGGACTTCCACGTTTACAAAGGGAAGTTGGTCTGCCCTGTCACGAACCGCGAAATCAAAGGTTTCGAGCCGGTGTCTATTGGGAAGGATGAAGCCGAAGAGATACAGGCGCGAGATGAGGCGCGAAAATGAAGTGTGAAATCTGCGGCGAAGAGATACTAGTGATAGTTGAAGAGGAACGAGCAACACTCCCGGATGGTCGAGTTGACCAAGGGGAGTTAGGCTACATACCCAGGCGGTCTTCGCCCCTACTACGCTGTGGCTGCTACGATGACTGCGGCCACGAGGACTGTCCCTACCATATCGCCAGTAGTCTAGTGGTGCGTGACGACGAGCTTACTAAGCAATCCATCTGCCCACACGGTGAGCCCGAGGTCTGCCCTGTCTTAGACAACCTGTTCAATTTTGGGACTCCTTTCCCCTGTATGATGCGCGGGATAGAAGCCAATGATAATCGCCAGCCCCCAAGAACCTGAAGACATCAGGGTCGCCCTCGCCAAGCTCTGTATGGTCAAGGTCCACATCGCGCCGGAAGGTCTCGGCGCTGACTATACCTTCCAGGGCGTGTGGGAAGACGAGCCACTCAGTATAGGCGTCCAGCGCAAAACCGAGGCCGACTTGATAGCAAGCTATCGTGACGGGCGCTTGAATGATGAACTCACGCGCCTGTCGCAGGCAGTAGACATCGGCATCGTACTTGTCGAGGGGCAGGAAGCCTGGAATGAAGACGGCACCCATCCTTTCCGTGCAGGGTGGACACTTGACGGCTTGCGGAACGCGCTCGGCACGATCCAGCAGCGTCGCTTCATTGTCACCACGTCCCGCGACCACGCCGACACAGCCCGCCGGCTGCACAGTCTCCAGAAGTATTACGCGAAGAAGCGCCACAGCAGCGTACTGGGCCGCGCCTACTACAGCCCGGAACCCATCCCTTATGGGATCCGTTTCCTGCAAGGCATCCCCAAATGCGGGCTAGTGCGGGCGACAAAAATCTACAATAGGTTTGGCGTACCGATGCGATGGGTAATATCAGAGAGCGAGTTGGCGGAGGAAGCAGGTCCGAGCGCTGGCGCAGATATTTACAAGTTTCTAGGAGGCGACGAAGATGGCCGGAATGGTTGACGAGCACTCTACATTAGTGTTGGCCGCACGGCTCTACAAGGCAGTCCACAGTGATTGTAACCTAAGCGATGTTACCCAGAAGGATGCAGTCGAGCGGCAGATTGAGTGGTGTGACTACTCATTTGAGAGGCCTGTCTACAACACTATGGTTGCCGACGTGAAAGCGATTGTCCGAAACGCGCTCAAAGAATTAGGAAGAAGGAGCTTTCGAGATGGCCGAGCAAACGAAGATTGAAGTCCCCAACGAGACGGCTGAACTGTGGTCAATAATCGCGGGGCAGGCCGTACAGATGGAGAAGATGCTGTCGCTGATCGAGGTGCTAATGGAGCGCCTGTTTGGGCCAAGGAGCTTTCGGGAGGTTATGGATAATCCTCCCAGCGTGATACGACATCGGTGCTGCCTATGCAGTGATGGACGCATGACAGCTAACGAAATAGCTACTATAACTTGCCTGTATTTTATGCGGGACGAAGAACTCTGCGGCTGGCCCGATAAAAGGAATGATGGCAAATGACCCCCGATAACAACTTTTCAATACAGGGCCAGGCTCTCATAGCAGTAAGCACTTCCTGCGACAAGGGAGAACCGTGGTTTGAGTGGCGTATAGTAGAGGGGGAAGAACCGTTAGACTGGCTTCCCGATGCACTGGAGGCCGCTGCTAAAGGTATTAGGGAGAGGATTAACGAATGACCACCTTCGCCCAGTTCGAGCGCGGTCAGTTCAACGAACCAGATTCTCACGTTGACATCGAGGCCATTCTACAGCGGGCCGAAGACGAGGGCTGGAAGGGCGACGACTGGCAGGATGCCGCCGACTTTCTGAGAGAGCGCGACTTGCAGGTACTCTATCCCGAGGAGGTGTAGTGAGATGAAGGAGACGACGACAATGTGGATAGCGATTCTAATACTAGCGGGAGTTACCGCCGTGATCAGTATTAGAGAGTCACGACTGCGGCAGGATATTCTGAGCTTGCGTGAGCACAGCCATGCGGTTGCCTCACAAGCCCTAGCAGATACGCCGTTGCTTGAGGCAGCGGACAAGGCGCGGGATGCTGTACCGCACAGTGCAGATGATATTCGGCGCTATGGCTACAACGATGGACTTGCTGATGCCTTGGCAGACGAGTGGTGCGCTCGAACAGTGGAGGATCGGAGGGCGCATAGGTCTAGTGACCCTACTGCCAGAGCTTTAGAGCTACAATGGGAGCGTAATGCTGGAGTCAAATTGTCGAACGGGGATGCTGTCGCCGACGAGTACCCCGGCCAGATTGAGGTCGGCCAGGCATGGCGGCCGGTAGACGGCGGCGAGGATGTAACGGTAACGGAGATTCGCAGAAGTCAGTCTGGGAAGAAAAAGGTATTCTACGTGGGGTATCGTTGGCTTCGTCGAGGCAACGAACTTGATCGCATATTCCTCGACCGCTTTCGCTGGGTGTCGAATGGGGAGTAGTTTAGCCGCGCCCGCTTTTGGGTAAGACTTCAACACGGTCAGCAATTCAAGCAGAGGTGGTCAATCCAATGAGTCAGAAGATTGCAATGGTCCAGATCAAAAACTTCCTCGGCATCGAGCAGCTTACCTTTCAGCCTGGTGAGCAGACGCTAATCACAGGCGGCACCGGCGCGGGGAAAACGTCAGTCCTCGAAGGTATTGCAGCCGCGTTCTCCAACGATGTAGACCGGCCCCGATTGGTGCATGACGATGATGACGAGGCCGTGCTCCTGGTCGAGACCGACCGCATCGTGGTAGAGCGCAAGTTCAAGCAGGGCCAGACTGCGGGCCGCGTGAAGGTAAGCTGGAAGGGGGGCGGCAGCATTGAGCGGCCACAGAGTGAGCTTGACAAACTCTTCGGCCCCTTCAGCTTCAACCCCGTCGAGTTCCTGGCGCTGAAAGACACGGAGCAGAGCCAAGTGCTGCTCGGCTTACTAACGCTGGAGTTGTCCGATGAAGAGAAGCTGGCATTGGGCGGCGGTGTGGAGAGACCAGGGGTGTACTACGAAGCAGCGCCCCTTCAGTTTCTGACTGAATTGGAACAGTCCCTGGCGGGACACCGCAAGGACCTGAACCGCGACAAAAAAGAAGCGGCGGCGGCCGCCCAGAAGCTGTCGGAGGATTTGCCCGAGGGGTTTGATCCTGAGGAGGTCCGGGGCCTGAGCAGTGAGCAGATTTTCTCTGAACTGCACGAGGCGCAGGAACATAATAAGCAGCGCGAACAGGCCCAAGAGCGTGTTGACTACGTAGATGCCAAGATTGCTGAGCTTCAGGAGCAGAGAGCATGCCAAGCAACTCTTCTGACTGCTGATATACTAGACATCGAATCCCTACAGGAAAGGGCCGAGAGCTATGACGCCCAAAAGAAAACGCTCACGCAGTTCGACCAAGCAGCGGAATACAAGGACAAAGCGGCGGCCCTGGACGCACAGGCGCAGGAGCTAAGCGCCCTGCTCAAGG
>JAUWJN010000179.1 GCA_030607655.1 bacterium | reverse complement strand
TAAGGCTACCCCGGCCACCGGTGCCGTTATCTGCACCCCCGCGTCCATCAGCGCCAGCGTCGAGCCGCAGACACTGGCCATAGACGAAGAGCCATTACTCTCCAGCACTTCGGAGACCAGCCGGATAGTGTAAGGGAATCCGTCTTCGGGCGGCAGCATATTCTCCAGGGCTTTCTTGCCGATGCCGCCGTGGCCAATTTCGCGCCGGCTGGGAGCCCGGAGCGCACGCGTCTCGCCGACCGAGAAGGGCGGGAAGTTGTAATGATGCATAAACCGCTTGTATTCTTCTTCCTCCAGGGTGCGCACCAGTTTCTGGTCGTGGACCGGACCCAACGTGGTGGTAGTTAACACCTGGGTCTCACCGCGAGTGAACAGACCCGAACCGTGGGCCCGGGGCAGCAGTCCCACTTCGCAGGTTACCGGCCTGACATCCTTGAAGCCGCGCCCATCCACCCGGCGCTTTTCCGCCACAGCCATTTGCTTAATGTGCTCTTTGGTAAGTTCGTCTATGACCACTTTCACGTCAGGCTTGGGGTCCTCGTAGCTCTCGGTGAGCGCTTCCACCAATTCTTTTCTCATAGCTCTGATGGCATCCTGGCGAGCCAGCTTCTCCGGTATCTGCAAAGCCTCACCGAGCTTGTCAGCTAGCTGCTCCCTGACATACTGGGCAATCTCGGCCCGCGGCTCCCATAGCGGATAGTCCCGCTTGGGCTGGCCAGCCTGTTCTCGCAACTGCTCCATAATATCAAGGACCGGGCGACTGGCCTCCTCGGCCAGCCGGATACCTTCAATTACTAGCTCCTCGGGGCTCTGATGACCCTCCATCTCCACCATAACTATCCCGTCAGGGGTGGCAGCGACTAGCAGGTCCAGATCACAGGCTTGCAATTGTTCAAAAGACGGATTGATGAGGAATTCTCCGTCTTGGTGACCTACCTGAGCGATGGCGAACGGGCCGGCAAAAGGTAAGTCAGACAGATGCACCGCCGCGGAGGCCCCGGTCATTGTCACCAGGTCGGGCGAGTTCGCGGCATCGGCCGATAGGGCCGTGGCTATCACCTGAACATCGTTGCGCAGCCCGGATGGCAGCAAGGGCCGGATGGGCCGGTCGGTCTTCCGGCAGGTCATTATGGCCTCCTCGCTGGGTCGTCCTTCTCGCTTGAAGAACCCGCCGGGGATGCGGCCGACCGCATACATCTTCTCTTCGAAGTCCACGCGCAGAGGCAAAAAATCGAGGTCCGTCGGTTCGGGGGATACGGTCACGGTGACCAGGATTACTGTTTCGCCATAGGTCACCAGAACAGAGGCATCGGCCTGCTTGGCCAGTCGTCCCGTTTCAATGGTTAAGGGGCGACCTGCAAAATCACAACTTACTTGGTGTACCATTACTACTCCTCCTCCGGCCAGAGCCAGAGAAGGCGTGGGGAAAAGTGAGGAAGCAGGGAAAACAGAGGGATGCAACCCTCCACCGCCCCCAGCATTTGGCCTCTGCTTTCCCTGATTCCCCGAATTTCCCGTAGTCCTTCAGGCTCTGGTCGAATATTAGTTTGTACTTCTATCTACTTGCTCAAAGACGTCAGAATTATGACGTCTTAATAGCCTATCATGTTCACTACGCACTACAATAATACCTAGCGGCGCAGTCCCAATCTCTGAATAACTGTTCGATACCGCTCTGGGTTAACGTTGTTCAAATAGTTGAGCAGTCGTCGGCGCTGGCCCACCATCTTCAGCAGGCCCCGTCGGGAGTGATGGTCCTTCTTATGTTCCTGGAGGTGCTCAGTCAGGTACTCAATCCGCCCAGTTAGAAGGGCTACTTGCACCTCCGGGGAGCCAGTATCATCACTATGAACCTGAAAATCGGTAATAACGCGTTGCTTGTCTTCTTTGGTTAAGGTCAACAAAACCCACCTCATTTCCTTACAAGTTGCAGCCGTCAGGGGGTAGACAGCCACTGCCGCCGACGTGTCGCCAAATTCGCCCAGCGCCGAGAACGCCGCCGGATGAGCAGTCGTCTCCGCCTCGGGTCGCACGCCAGTATTTATATAATACCACAAATCGGGGTATTTGTAAAGGTCGGGCGGTCCTTACGGCTGTCTCAGCGATGCCACCATAAGAAGGAGCGCTAACCCATTCAGGGAATTACTGCCTAGGAATACGCCTACTATCGCGGCGACAAGGGGTAGGGGATATTCCTATCCGAGGAGAAGGCAACGCAATTGTCCCAGCCACCACGCCCAGATTATGACCCCGCCGTGCGGGTGCTGCACCAGCGGCCCGCGGAGTGTGCCTATTGGACGCTGACCCGCCCCCAGAAGTTCACCATAAGCACGTTGCTAATCCTGCTAGCCGTTGCTTTAGTCTGGCGGCCGCTGGGGACCTTGATAGTGGTAAACGGGGCCGTTATCATCTTTTACCTGCTCCATATAGGATACAAATTCTACTTAGTCTGGCTATCCCTGGACCGGCCCGCCGCGGTGCAAGTTACTGCGGAGCAGCTCGCCGCTCTTAATGAGATCAGCTTGCCCTCATATACCGTGCTTGTGCCGATGTATCGGGAGGCCGATGTCCTGCCGGGATTGGTGGCCGCTCTGGGGCGGCTGGATTATCCGCCGGATAAGTTACAGATCCTGCTGCTGCTGGAGGAAGATGATGAAGAGACGCAAAGTGCCTGCCAGCAGATGGCCCTCCCCGCGCATTTCCGGGTCGTCACAATTCCTGATTCTGTGCCTAAGACCAAACCGAAGGCCTGCAATATAGGGCTGGCGGCCAGCCGGTCAGAGTTCTTGGTGGTATATGACGCTGAAGATAGGCCGGAGCCTGATCAGTTGAAAAAGGCGGTGGTAGCCTTTGCCCAATCGCCAGCGGCGGTTGCCTGCGTCCAGGCCAAGCTCAATTACTACAATCAGCATCAGAATCTGCTCACCAAGTGGTTCACGGCCGAGTATTCCGTGTGGTTTGACCTGTTTTTGCCGGGGTTGACTGCCTCCGAAGCCCCGATTCCGCTGGGCGGTACTTCTAATCACTTTCGCACCCGAATTTTGAAAGATCTCGGCGGCTGGGATCCATTTAATGTCACTGAGGATTGCGACCTGGGTGTGCGCCTGCACAAGCACGGCTATCGGACGGTGATGATGGACTCCACTACCTGGGAGGAGGCCAACTGCCGGCTGCTTAGCTGGCTGCGGCAGCGCTCGCGCTGGGTAAAGGGCTATCTGCAAACCTATCTGGTGCATATGCGCCGGCCCCGGCAACTGCTTCGCCAACTGGGCCCCGCCAACTTCTTCAGTTTTCAGATGACCATCGGCGGGTCAGTGCTGTGCTTCTTAATCAACCCCCTCTATTGGGGTCTGACCGCGGCCTGGTTCATAACCCGCTGGTGGGGACTCAGCGCTCTGTTCCCTCCCCTTATCTATTCGCTGGGAATACTATGCTTGTATGTGGGCAATTTTGTCTTCATATATCTGGCCATTGCCGGCTGTATGAATCGCAAATACTACGATCTGGTCAAATATGCCGTACTTACTCCGTTCTACTGGCTGCTGATGAGCATCGGAGCTTACAAGGGTGTGGCCCAGATGCTGGTGCAACCGCACTACTGGGAGAAGACTGAGCATGGCTTCGCCCCGCCGGAGGTGATACCGTGAGCCTGTGGGTAAGTGCAAAGCTGGTCGCAATGCCTCGATGGGTGCAGTGGGCCGAGAAGGCAGTGATAATAGTGGGGGCGGCCCTGCTGTGCTTAACCGCGGGCCGCGCCGCCCTACTGCGCTACGAGCTGGTCAACTGGGATGGCCTGGCCGCAGCGGCCCACGCCTACGATGTGTTTCATAAGCTACCCGGCGCTCATCTGACCCTCTTAGGCTTCGTCCAGCCGCCCCTGCCCGGGCTGCTGGCGGCTGCGGTTATCGCATTTGCCCCCGGGAATGTCCCGCCTGGCCTGCTGCCCAGCATTACTGGGGCAGTGCTGCTTGGTATAGGAGCACTAGCCATTAGGAATATCGGGCGGCAAGTGGGCTTGGGCAGGTATGTGTCCTGGGCATTTGTTATCCTGTTTCTTTTCAAGCCGGTGGTGCTCAGCTATGCGGCCGGCGGGGCGCCGACAATGCTGCTGATTGTGCTTATGTTAGGGGCCGGTTTCGCCCTCAGTCGGTGGGGAGGCCAGCAGCGCTTTCGGGACTTGCTGGCGGCCAGCCTGTTTCTGTCCGCCGCGATAATAACCTGCTACGAATCAGTCTTTGTGGTAATTGCTGTGGCCCTTTACGTGGCCCTACGGTCAGCCCAGGAGAGCGACTGGCGGCGCGTGGAGGGAACGCTCATCGCCTTCCTGCTGCCCATCGCTTATGTCGCCGCCGGCTGGATTGGTGCCTGCTGGGCTATCAAAGGTGATCCCTGGTTCTTCTGGCGCTATACCTTCACTGAGGCTCCCGGCGGCCCGCTGGCCCAACCCAACCTGGCTAGTGCCGAGGTAATATGCATCATTGTGGCATCCAGCCCCTTCTTAGTCGCGGCCACCTACTATGCCCTACATCACCGTGCCCTGCGCGCGCAGGCCGCCGGGCCGCTGGCAATAGTGGGCGGTAGCGCTGCCGCGGCCATCCTGCTGGGTCCGTTGCATGCGGCGCTGCCGGGTGATTCGTGGGCCCAGTTAGCAGTGCTGACCGCGGCGAGTGTTGCCGTGGGCTTGTTGATGATAATGCTGGCTGTGGCACACATAGCGGGGAGGCACTCGCACCCCTGCGGCCTGGCGGTCACTAGCCTGCTGGCGGCAGTAGTTCTCTTGATGAACGCCTATCTCGTCTCCCCGCGGGCCGGGGTTCCCCTGAGCCCGGGGCCGGCGCTGGTGGGCCATATCAGTTTCGCCGGCGATGCTCACGATGAGCTGGCCGCCGCCAGAAGACTCAGCCAGGAACTGAGCGCCGGCCGGCGGGTGGTAGTGGCCGGCTGGCCGGGATTTGCCATCGCTCTGTTCACCAGCCAAGTGGACAGAATTACCGTCTACGCTGAAGGGCAACCCCCGCCTGAGCGTCTAGCACTTGACAGCGGCGACCTGGTAATTCTACACTCCGGGGGCGGACCTGCCGGGGATTCAGGTCTAGCGCAAATGTGGCGCGAGAGATTACGCCCAGGGCTAACATTGACTCAGCGCTGGCGCGAAGGTCCCTGGGTTGCCTATCAGGTGGAACAGGGTTCAGCATTCAGGGAAGCAGGAAGCGGCAGAAAGACCCGCGGGATAAGACCCTTGGGCTAGCCCAATTAGGCAGTGGCTATCTTCAGCGACTCTAAGTGGGCGCGGCCCAGGCCCAAATCTTGCGCCATAACGATGTGCGGTACTTCGGCAGGTTTTTTGCCTAGGAGCTTAGCTGCATAGGCGTCAGCCGCCACAATATCAGCGCTGACTATCACCGTGTTCAGTTCCTTGACCAGACCAGGGCCCTTGGGACCGTGGGACAATAGCGCCCGCGTGCCATCAACGATATTAAGGGTGGGGCGCAGCGCAGCACCCAGGCTGACAATATTCTGGTGCAGATTGCCGCCCGGGGCGCTGAGCGCGCCGGCACTGTGGTAACGTCCGCGGTCCCAGACTGCTCCCATCTGGTTCTTGAGGGCTAACGTCACACCGGTCGCGCTATGTACCTTGGCGATCGGCAGGTTAATATAGACATCGCAATCCAGGATATCCTGGGCCACCAGGTCACTAGCGAAATTGACGCCTCGCGCCAGGGGAATCTCCCGATACAATCTATCATCCTGGAGGCTAATCAGAGGCACACCGGCCTCCATACAGACTGCTCGGGCTGCCGACATATCAAAGGTAACTGCGGAGGTGTCGCAACTGTGCTCGACGACCAGCACCTCGCCCGCCCCGGCCTCCTTACACAGGGATATGACAGCGGCCAGGACCTGCGGACTGGTAGTGGCCGCCTGGGCAGGCTGGCGGGCCCAGGCCAGGTTCGGCTTGATTACCACC
>JAUWJN010000241.1 GCA_030607655.1 bacterium | reverse complement strand
GAAAATACCAAGCGGCTGGCCTGGATGAGCCAGATGCTATCTAAACATGGGATCAACGTAATTGTGGCCGCCGTCTCCCCGCTGCGCAGCCACCGCGACAGGGCACGAGAATGGTGCCCAAAGTTTGTGGAAGTATTCGTGGACTCCCCGCTGGAGGTCTGCCAACAGCGCGACCCCCAGGGCCTGTATGCGCGGGCGGCCCGCGGCGAGGTCAACGACATCGCTGGGATGCACATGCCCTATGAGGCGCCCAACAGCCCGGAAGTCCACTGCCCGACCCATCTACTAAGCGTCGAGGAATGCACCGAGGCGATCGTTGCCAAGCTAAAAGCGCTGGGCTACTTTGCCTCAATCCCCTCTCCCCCGCTGGTTCCTTAGAGCGAAGATTGATCCGAAATGACCGCTCCCAAAGGCGTGACCACCAGGAAGGAATCTGTGCGCTCATCAGCAATACTCTGCAAGCGACCAACCGCAGAGAAGTCATCGCCGGCGATAGAAACAGTTATTAAGGTGAACAAGCTGACCAGCAAAGACCGGATAATGACGGCGCTGGCCTTCAACAGGCCCGATCGCGTTCCCCGCTTTGAGGAGTTCGCTGCTTTTGGCGTGGGCCGCGAATTTGCCGATATTTGGCGGGAGCAGAAGGGCTTCGGCTCAGAGGTCAGCATCGATGATTACTATAACAATGATATCAAGATAGCGGTCGGCGACGAGGGCTTGATGCCGACCCGCACCGAAGTACTTGAACAGACGCCGGAGTACACAATAACGCGCAATAGCTGGGGCGAAGTAATACGACGCGCTACCGGTGACGCCTTCTATAAGCCGCTGGAAGTTCCCTTACAGGACAAGTCTGACCTGGAGACAATTCACGTTGACCCGCCTGATCTCGACAGCCGCTATCAGAGCCTGGACGAGCAGATGGACAAGCTGAAGCAGCGGTACTGCGTCTTTGCCAAGACCGGCGGGCCGTTCCTCCGCTCCCAATTTGTGCGTGGTGAGGCTACGCTACTGATGGATATGGCCGCCGACCCCCAGTTCGCTCAGGAGCTGTTCATGTTCATGGCTCGGCATCTGGCTCAAATCGGCCTTGAAGAACTGCGCCGCTGGGACCTGTACGAGACGGGGGTATGGATCTTCGACGATATGGCCAGCGTCAAGGGCCCCATGTTTTCGCCTAAGATGGCCGAGCAGCTACTGGCACCGGCCTGGCAATATATGATCAACGCCTTCAAGCAGGCGGGAGCACACAAGGTTTACCTGCACAGTGATGGGGATCTCATGCCGCTGCTGGATCTGTTTGTTGACATCGGTTTTCAGGGCCTCAATCCGGTCGAATCCCGGACCACGATGGATGTGGTAGAAATCCGCGAGAAGTACGGTGAAAAGCTGGGCCTGATCGGTGGGCTGGATAACTCGGTGATATTGCCCCGTGGTAATCGCGCCGAGGTTCGTGCCCACGTCCAGCATTGTCTGTCAATCGCCAAAGAAGGTGGCTTTGTCATCGGCGCTCACACCATTGGGCCAGATATTTCGGTGGATACCTATGACTATGTGAGCCAACTGATCGACGAATACGACCGGTCTGAGATGGACTGTTCCGAGCCAGGGCCAGCCCAGGCCGGCGTCTTGCGCAGCAATAAATGACAATTATGAACACGCTTTCGAGGCTTAGTTGCTACGTTTTGTGCTGTTTGGTAGTGCAAGACTGGTTGGCAGCTCCACACGCTGCTCCGGACCAGGTTGCCATCAACAACGATGTCCCCATTGTGGTGCGAAGCGGTTGACAATCTGTCGCCTTTAGCTCAGAATAAGGTATTAAATGGTCGCAGGCTCCAGGGACGACTTGGCAAACTGAGGAGCAAAACGATAGTAGCGAGGAAAGATGCGGCCAAGGCTGCCCTTACCAGTTCCGAATGGCGGATTTGCGTCGGGCAGCTATGTATGTGCCTCCTGTAAGCAACCCCCGGCATGGGCGGTGAGGAGACAGTAGTATGTCCCAGTTTATTGACGTTATCCAGCAGCCCGATGAGGGCCAAGGAGGGCCAGGGACACCGACTCAGGAGCAGCCGGCCGGCCGCCGTGGCCTGCGCGTGGTGGAGGCGACGGTCGGGATAGACAGTAACAACCAGCAGTTGCTGCATCCGTCCAGGTTCTCGCTACTGCTGACTGACTTTCACCGCCTCCAGACAATAGCCCTCGACGACCAGTTGGACGGCTATCTTTATATCGACGATGATCCGCGGACCTCGCCGCGCATAACGGTGGAGGCTGACCGCGTCGTGGCCACCGGCGCCTTCGGACAACTGGAGGAGGAATGCAGCGACCGGCGCTTCTCTATCTTTGGCAACGAGGGGCTGTTCTTCAGGTATGTACTGGCACTGTTGGAAGACAGGCATAATATCTTCAGCCTGCACGGCTGCGCGCTGTATCGGCCAGACGATAATAAGCTGCTATTGATCGCCGGGGGCGCAGGCAGTGGCAAGAGTTGCTTTCTGATGGCGGCCGTAGAGGAGGGCCTGCAAGTACTGGCCACGGAGATGGTACACTTTAGAATGGACCAGCAACTTACCCTCTTCAAGGGTTCGCTGCTTGATAATGTGCGGCTGGCCAATCTACGATATCATTATCCTCGGGCTGTTGAGATGCTGGGGCTGGAATTGCCCGATGTAGAGGCTGAGTGGACAACGAAGCTGTGTGTGGACCTATCAGACCATCAGGTTGACGGGGATGTGCTAGTCAATCCTGAGGTCGTGGTGGTCTTTCCCCGTATCGAGCAGCAGGCGCCGGTGCACGTTTTGCGCGGCATTGAGGACGGGCGACTAGTGACCAAGGGGCTGTACGATACGGCCGCCGAGAAGGTCGCTGAGCCAGTCCTGCTATATGAGAGTGTGCCAATGCCGCCGCTGCAGGGACCGCAGGCTGCCCAGTGCCGTCTGGAGGCAGTGGCCAAACTCGTCAACTCGCCGCATCTGATTCGTACTGTATCAGTCTATGGCGCACCACAGACATGTCTGGAGGGACTATTCTAATGAAGGCCTGGGAGGAAGTTCTCAGCCCACCAGTGTCCGGGCGTACCCAGAAGCCTCGCGAGGCAGGCTATACCATGGTTATTGACAAGGGGATGGGCCTTGTTGCCACACGGGATTTGGTGGAGACCGCCGCTGATTACATTGACAACATCAAGTTTACCTTTGGCACCTCGGCCTTTTACGACAAACAGTTCCTCATTGACAAGAACCGCATACTGAATGAGGCCGACATCATTACCATGCCCGGGGGCACCTTTGGGGAGGTGGCTATCTGGAAGGATAACTGGCGCGAATACCTCCAGCACGCGCAGAGCCTGGGCTTCCAGGGGATGGAGATATCTGATGGCACTATCGAGATGAGCCTGGAGCAGCGCGCCGAGGTCGTTAAGACCGCAGTAGACATGGGCTTGCTTGTGCTTACCGAGATAGGCAAGAAAGACCCGAAAATGGAAGTGCCGATCGCGCAGCGTCTGGAGCAGCTTCACCAAGACCTGGAATGCGGCGCATTCAAGGTAATCGTCGAGGCGCGCGCGGCCGGCAAGGGCGTAGGCATATTCGATGAGTCCGGTGAGGTGCTGGCCGACGAGATTGCAGGGCTGCTGGCCGGCGTTGATGACGTCAACGACCTGGTGTGGGAGGCGCCCATCAAGTCGCAGCAGCAATACCTTATTCTCCAGTTCGGGCCTAATGTCAATCTGGGAAACATCCCGCCTGAGGAGATACTGGCTCTGGAGGCGCTGCGCACCGGCCTGCGCGGAGATACGCTCAAAAAAGCCTATTTTGAGGACATCGGCAAGCCGTTGCCATAGCTCCGAATAATGTTGTACCAACCGTCAAGTGTCACACAATGCACGTATCAATACTGAG
>JAUWJN010000186.1 GCA_030607655.1 bacterium | reverse complement strand
TTATAGAGCACTCCGGGCCTGCCAGGTACTCTTCCACGACTACTTTCTCGCCCGCCGCGCCATAGGCCCCGTCCACCATGCAGCGGTCAATATGCTCCTCGGCTTCCGCTACCGTGGCGGCCACTTTCACCCCCTTGCCCGCCGCCAGGCCGTCGGCCTTGACTACTATTGGCGCACCTTCGCGTCGCACGTACGCCTTGGCCGGCTCTGGCTCGGTAAAGACCTCAAAGCGAAGATCAGATATTCTGTATTTGCGCGACAGCTCATTGGTGAACGATTTGCTGCCTTCCAGACGAGCCGCAGCCGCGGTAGGGCCGTATATCTTTAGGCCCCGGTCGGCAAATGCGTCAACTATACCGGCAACGAGCGGAGCCTCCGGGCCCACCACCGTGAGGTCAATCTTTTCCTGCTCAGCAAAATCCGCCAGTCCTGCCAGGTCCTCAACGTCTATGTCAACACAGGGGCCGAGTTGACCAATGCCGGCGTTGCCCGGAGCCGCATACAGAGCCTCCACAGCCTCACTCTGGGCAATCTTCCAACTCAACGCGTGCTCTCGGCCACCTGAGCCTATGACTAGTACCTTCATTATGTGGCCTCGGCCTCCCGATATTGGTCAGTCCCGAAGAACAGGCGATAAGCGGGATGGAACATTACGTTGACCGTACCGACCGGGCCATGGCGATGCTTCGCAATGATTATCTCGGTCGGGTCAGGGGAATCCGATGGGCTGACGGTGCTGGGAGCCTGCCCACCAGTGGTATGCTCAATAACGGTTTTTCGCTTGTAATAGTTGGATCGGTACAGGAAGCAGACCATGTCGGCCTCCGCCTCTATTGAGCCGCTTTCAGCCAGGTCGGAGAGGATAGGCCGCTTATCTTCCCGTTGCTCCACCCGCCGACTAAGCTGGGAAAGCACTACCACCGGCAGATTAAGCTCGCGGGCCAGTCCCTTCAGCGCGCGGGCCACTACGGAAACCTCCTGATGACGGCTTTCAGCGGCGAACTTGGTTCCCCCGCTGATAAGTTGCAGGTAGTCAACGATGATCAGCCCAATATCATATTGCGATCGCAGGCGTCTGGCCTTGGAGCGCAATTCCAGGATGGGTATACCGGGGGTGTCATCAACAAAGATGGGGGCGTCCGGCAAATAGGTCAGCGCCTGCCCGATGTTGCTCCAGTCGTCTTCCCGGGCCATACCCCGGCGCAGGGCCCAGCCATTGACCCGCGCCTGCGCACACAACAGTAGCTCGGCCAGTTGGCCCTTGGCCATCTCCAGGCTAAAGATACCCACGCCCGTGTTGTGCTGCACAGCGGCATGCAGCGCCAAGTTAGCTATCGCGAAGGAGGTCTTACCCATAGAGGGGCGGCCGGCTATGATTATCAGATCACCGCCCTGCAGGCCAGAGGTCATCTTGTCCAGGTCCTTGATGCCGGTGGATATGCCTGTAATAAATCCGGGTTGCCGAAAGACTTGATCCAGCTTCTCGAAAGTTTCCGTGACCAGCGGGCCAATGGGGACAAAATCGCGGGAGATGCGACGTTGGGCAATTTCGAATATCTGCTGCTCAGCGCCATCCAGTACCTCCCCGAGGTCTTCGGGGTCATCATAAGCCATCTGCTGAATGCGGCTGCCCGCGGTAATCAACTTGCGCAGGACCGACTTCTCGGCCACGATGGTAGCATAGCGAACGACGTGGGCCGCCGTAGGCACCTGGCCAATCAGCGCAGTAAGATACTCGCCACCTCCCACCATCTCCAACTGTCCGCGCCGGCGCAGCTCCGCACTGACAGTAACCAGGTCCACCGGTTCATTACGAGTTTGCACCGCAGCCATGGCCCGGAATACTATACGATGGGCTTCCCGGTAAAAATCTTCCTCCTCCACGATAGCCATCGCGCGACTGGCCGCGCCGGGCTCGACCAATATAGCTCCTAAGGTAGCCTGCTCGGCTTCCAGGTCCTGGGGTGGCAGCTTGTCTTTAAGCTCTTCAAATTCCTTTTTCAGTGTACCCACCGCCACAATAATCACCTTCAATGCTCACAGACCTTGCACTCGCCGCGTAGGTGCGGCCAGTCGCTTACGCGCTTGGCGGTCCGGTTTCTTCTTCGCCGACGGGTTCCTCGCTGGTCTGTTCGACCTGTTCTGACGGTGCCGCGCCCGCTGCGACTACATGAACCGGCAATTCAGCCACAACATCCTTATACAGAGTAGCAGATATTAGATAATCGCCGGTCTCACGAATAGGCACCGGAATGTCAATATCACGCCGGTCTATGGTCAAGCCGAACTGATCGGCGGCAGCCTCAGCAATCTGGTGGGGAGTAATCTGTCCGTGTAGCCGACCACTTTCGCCAACCGACGCCTCTATTATGATAGCCTTCTCTCGTAACTGTTCAGCCAGCGTCCGAGCTTCAAGCTGTTTTTGATCCTGCCGCTGCTCAATAGCTCCGCGCCGCTGCTCCAGCTCCTCGCGCGCTTGGTTAGTTGCCTGGGCCGCCAATTTCTGAGGAATTAGATAGTTGCGTGCGTAGCCATCGGCTACGGTTATAATGTCGCCTTCGTGACCCAGATTCTGTACATCATCAAGTAGAATAACTTGCATTACTCAGTGTTATCCTTTCGCTCATCACTAAAGATTATTGGCTTCCGCATGCCGATGAACGGCTTGCTATCTCCGAACGAGTCCGCTACCCCCAGAAGCAACGACCAGCCGGGGTGCAACTTATAGATGCCCCGCAAGTCCACCTGAATATCATCAGGATTGTACACCTCGGCTTCCAGCGCAAGAGCAGAGCCGGTTCGGTAATCCAGGCCCAGCCCTATTTTTGACTGTATGAGTCCCAGGCGACCCCAAGCTCGGGGGCCCAGAGGGAATGACTTTTGCAGATTAAGGGCGTCGTGGCCCCCAATGTCGCGGACGCCCACCTGCCAAAAATCCAGCGGATTGGTCCCATAGTGCAATTGAAGATTCAAATCAGCCCGCAACCCTCGGTCATCGGTGCCCTCTACATCCACATACCCCTGAGAGTAACGGGGCTGGAAGTGCGCGGCCAGTCCCCCTAGTCTGTCCATGGTTCCCTCAACGCGATCCAAGGCCCGGTCCGCTTTGCGCGTTACATCAACCCCCTGCTCACTCGCTTCCCGCAGATTCTCCAGAGTACTCTCAATATTCTCCAGATTTCGCTCCTCGAGAAAAAACTGCTTGGTTCGTTCCGTAATCACCTGTAGATTCTCGGTCGTTTCCCGCAAACTTACCAGAGTGGCCCGGAGGTCGGCAGTTGTTCGCTCATCGCCAATGAACTGTTCAGCATCAGCAGTTAGTGTTTGCAGACTCTCCGAAGCTACTGCCAGATTGGTCAGCATTGTCTGGACTTGCTGCCTGGTCTCAGGCGTGCCAATCATATCTCTGGCTGCGGCCGTAACGGCTTTGATATCTTCGCTAGCTTTGTGGATATTGTTAGCTGTTAACATTATCTGCTCAGGCATACCCCCATGAGTAAAGACGGTCGCGGCGAGTCGAACCTGCTCTGACGCGGCCTTGATGTTTTGAGCGACGTCGCTAATGTCATCCAGTATCTGAACCACTTGCGGCTGGCCGACCTCGCTAGTACGTGTCAAGGATTGGGCTAATACAAGAACTTGGTCAGCTATTCTGTTGGCCTGGGCGGTAGCTCGGTTGACATTCACCAGGATCTGATGCATTTGCTCTCGAGTATATTCGTCGGCAAACGTAGCCCTGATCTCATTGAGGGTAGCCTGGGCTTGTTTCATCAACTGTTGGCTCTGGTCCGCCACCGCAGCAAACCCGACAACTTCTCCGCCCGACTGATGCGCACCTGCCCCCAATGCTCGCGGGACATAGTCGGGCCCATAGGTCTCAACAATCTCCTCCTCGCTGGGGCGACGTACGCTAACATATTGTTCGCCTATCAATGCGCCCTGTTCGACAACAAAGTTGTCTGAATCATACAGATTGACCGTTTGGTCTACGGCCAGATGGGTAGCTACCGGTTGTTCAGGGTAATCTTTGTGCTCTTCCAGAGCAATATTGACCACCTTGCCAGTCTTCACGCCGGCCAGCCGCCCCTCGGCTCCCGGCTGCCGCCCCTTAACATCAGCGAAATGGACTACGATATTATACACTCTCGCGCCCAAGGTATACTGGCTCAGGTAGACAGCGACGACGGCTATTAAGATGACGGTAATTAGAAATAGCGCTCCTACTTTAGCTTCTGCCGCCATCAGTATCCCCCGTTTGTCGCCACGGGCAACGGCACTCAGTACCGGCGAGACTTCACACCTCTATGGGTCCGCTAGCCGTTCCGTGGACAAATTGCTGGACATAGGGATTCTCAGATTGTTGCAGCGCCGCGGGGCTATCGCACGCAATAATCTGCCCCTCGTATAGCATCATAATCCGGTCGGCAATACTTAGTAGTTCATCGACCTCGTGAGTTACCACCACCGAGGTCATTCCAAACTCGTCACGCAGTCGCACAATGAGATCATCAATCACTGAAGCCATAATTGGGTCCAGTCCCGCGGTAGGCTCATCATACAGCATTATATCCGGGTTCAGAATCAGGGCGCGGGCGATGCCGACGCGCTTCTTCATACCCCCGGACAACTCCGAGGGCATCATCTCCTCCGTGCCGTGCATACCTACTATTTCCAGGTGCTCAGCGATTTTCCTTCGGAGCTCTTCCTCCGGCAATTTATTACGGCGGCGCAGCCCAAAGGCCAGGTTCTCCGCTACGGTCATCGAATCAAACAGCGCCGAATACTGAAAGCACATCCCCATCTTGGCTCGAATGCGATTCAGTTGTGTCTCTGAAAGCCCGACGATAGATTCCCCATCTACGAAAACCTCTCCCGCATCAGGCTGAACCAGACCCATAAGCAGTCGCAGCAAGGTTGTCTTGCCCGCGCCTGACATCCCCATAACTCCGAAGACTTCCCCGCCGTGAACCTCAAAGCTAACGCCCGCCATGATGTCAGTGGCGTCATGACTGTACCACAAGTTACTCGCCTTGATTACTAGTTGCTGGCTTGCTGACATTATCTCGCTGGCAACAGAAGAATGGTAAGCAACAGGTTCGCCGCGTAAATCAGCATTATGGAGTATATCACCGACCGGGTAGTAGCCCGGCCGACCTCTTCGGATGCTCTGGGGCAGGTCAGTCCCTGGTGGCAGCCCACAATCGCAATGATAAGGCCAAAGACTACGGATTTGAGTATGCCCGCTACTACTGTCCAGGTCTCCAAGTTCCCCGGGATGCTGCTAAAGTACTGAGTATGGTTGATATGGGGACTGAGCACTGCCATAAAGTAACCGCCCGTCACCCCAACAATGTCTCCCAGAAAGACCAACAGGGGCACCATAACCAGGCAGGCCACATAGCGGGGCAGGACCAGATAATTCACAGGATTGGTCGCCATAGCCCGGAGAGCATCAATCTGTTCGGTGACCTTCATCGTTCCTAGCTCGGCGGCCATGGCCGAGCCGGCACCCGCGGCAATTACCAAACTCACTAGCACCGGCGCCAATTCCGGGCACATTGTCTCGGCCACCAGCCATCCGACAGCCCATCCCGCGCCCAATTTGCCCGCCTGAATCGCCGCGTGATAGCCCATGACCATCCCCGAAAATACCATCGTAACCAGGGCGATAGGCAGAGA
>JAUWJN010000045.1 GCA_030607655.1 bacterium | reverse complement strand
GAGGCCTATTTCGGCGAAGTTGCCCGAGCCGAAGTCGGTTACGTCCCAGCCGAGCATGTTGTCTCTGATCTCATCAAACTCGTGGCCTCGGGTTTCCCAGTCCTGGGGTGTCCAGGTAGCAAACGGGGGCAGGTGGAAATTCATCCGGCGGCAAAACTCCAGGCCATCGCAAATAATCTGGTTTATTTCGGACCTTTTCACGGTAGTTACCTCCTAAGCTTTGCAAACCTGCAATTGACGACATATTACGGAATCTGGCCGGAATCCAATTTAGGCCTTGCCCGACGAGCCCAGCAGACTGCATTTTTCCTTGATTAAAGCGCTTAGCGCTTCCCAACCGGGTCGCATCAGGTCGTCGCGGTGACCAGTGCCCAGGAGCAGATGTGGGTGCTTGGAGCGCCAGTCCTGGGCGAGCGAATCGGCCAGATGTTCCACGAAAACCAGGTGCTGTGCCGTGCCGTAGTTGACTTGTCTTACTCCACGGGCGATGGCCTCACGTAGCTGCTCGTCGCGGGCACCGCTACCACCGTGCAGGACCAGGGGCACGGGCACAGCTTCCGCCAAACGGGTAATCAACTCCAGATCAAGCTCATACTTGGCGGTAACCAGGTGGCGATTGCCAGCAGTCACACCAAGGGCGTGTACTCCGGTCCGGCGCACGAAGTCGGCCGCCGCCTGGGGATCGGTGTTTCCGACGTCATCGTCAGACTTCAGCGACCCCAACTCTGATTGGACCTCTACACCAACTGCCGCCGCCTGCTGGACCAGTTGAGCGGTACGCTGGACATGCGTCTCCGGGTCATCAGCGGGATTACTGTACATAGTCACATTGAAGCCCAGGTGGAGCGACGCCTGCACCCAGTCCCAATATGGTGTTTCGTTAAAGATGTAGGAGACCGGCACATGCGCATTTTCACTGGCTAATCGTCCGGCCTCTGCGAAGGCGGCAAAATACCTCAGTTCATTCCCCAGAAAAGTGGGTAGATAAACACCGCTGAGGCCCACCATAACCGGCGAGCGAGCATCTTCGGCTCCCCGCAGAGTAGCGAGCATACTCGCAATGTCCCACGGTTCAAAGTACCCGACGGCATAACCACCGCGCTCCGCCTCAGTCATCAATTCGGTAAACGGTACCAGAGCCATTCGCTATATCACTCCAATTGTGTGCATTATTATTGGCATTCGTCGTAATCCTTGGCTAAGGTCTTATGTATCGTACTGACTATCTGGTCCGCCGACGGGACAAATGCGGCCTCGAGAGGCGGGGAAAACGGCGGCGGCACAAATGGTGCGGCCAGTCGCTGCACCGGGGCCTTGAGCAGGTGGCCGAATTCGGCGTGCACGGTTGCGGCAATCTCCGCGCCCCAGCCGCCGCGGCGGTGGTCTTCGTGCACTATCAGAAGCCGTCCCGTTTTATGAAGCGATTCTTCGAGTGCCTCCCAGTCGAACGGGATCAGTGTCCGCGGATCAATAACTTCCACCTCGATGCCGTCACCCGCCAGGATATCCGCTGCCTGCAGGGCCAGGTGAACCATCAGCAGTGTGCCCAGCACAGTTACATCAGCGCCTTCGCGCCAGATGCGGGCCGTGCCTAACGGAACGATGTAGTCTTCTTTGGGCACCACCTCGGTGACACTGGGCGCCCGCGGTTGCGTGCGGCCCTTTGCACCGTAAAGCAACTTGTGTTCGAGAAACAGCACCGGCGAATCATCACGAATGGCAGCCTTGAGCAGTCCCTTGGCATCATACGGGCCCGCCGGACAGGCGATCTTCAGGCCTGGAATATGAAAGAAATGTGTCTCGGGACACTGGCCGTGCTGCGCCCCACGGGTATTAGAGCCTACGGGAGCCCGCAGCACCAAGGGGATCCTTAACTGGCCGCCCGACATATAGCACAGTTTCGCCGCCTGATTCACAAGCTGATCCATCGCGCAGAACAGGAAATCGGAGTACTGCACGTCAGCAACCGGCCGCATTCCACCGATCGCCGCGCCAATGGCTGCCCCGACGATCGCCGCCTCCGATATTGGGGTATTGCGCATGCGCCCCTGGCCGAACTCGCGTTCCAGGCCCCAGGTGACGCTAAAGGCCCCACCCCAACCGCCCGGGATGCCGATATCCTCGCCTATGCAGACCACCCTCTCGTCCCGCCGCATCTCTTCGGTGAGTGCATCGCGCAACGCTCGCGCCACAGTTATAGGCCGCGGCTGGTTCACTGGCTCACCTCCCCAGTCTCTTCGCCCGGCCAATAATCGGGCATGCCCGCTTCCCCCGGAGCAAAGACGTCGGCCCAGAGCGCCACGGGCAGTGGAGCTTCCGCAGCTTGTGCGAAGTCTATCGCGTCTTCAACCTCAGCCGCAACTTCGGCGCGAATCTGGGCGGCGGCTTCGTCGTCCAGCAATCCAGCCTCTTGCAGTCGCCTCTGTTGGCGAACGATCGGATCCCGCTCGCCCCACCGTCGTTCCTCTTCCTCGTTGCGATACTTGTTCCGGTCACTTCGGGAGTGTCCACAGTACCTGAATGTTTCGTACTCCACCAGCATCGGCCCCGCGCCCTTTCTAGCGCGGCTGATGGCCTCAGCGGCGGCATCCCTTACCGGTTCTACGTCCATTCCGTCCACGGTGACCGCAGGAATGCCGTAGGCTTGCGCACGCGTGGCGACGTTGGGCACCGGGCTGGTCAGGTCAAACGGGGTGGAAGCGGCGTACTGATTGTTCTCACAGACCAACACCACTGGCAACTGCCAGACGGCCGCTAGATTGGCGCCCTCGTGGAAGGCCCCAGTGCCCACTGCGCCGTCCCCGAAGAAACAGACCGTGACTCGGTCGCTGCCCAGCATCTGCTGACTCAGTGCCAGCCCAGTGGCGATGGGAATGCTGCCCGCCACAATGGCAATCGCAGGTAACATCCCCAGTGCGAGATTGCCCAGGTGCATGGAGCCGCCCTTGCCATGGCAGCAGCCGGCGGCCTTAGCGTACAGTTCCGCTGCTACCTCCCGCAGCGGAATGCCCTTGGCGACCGCGTGTCCGTGGGAGCGGTGGGTGCTGGTTATGAAATCACCCTTTTCCAGGTGGGCACAAACACCGACTGCCACCGCCTCCTGGCCCTGGGATTGATGCACAGTACCCGGGAGTCGGCCCGCCTCAAATAGCTCAAATATGTGGTCCTCGAAAACGCGGATGCGCAACATTTCGCGGTACAGATGCAGCCGGTGATTATCGGGAAGAGTATCTGTCATCAAATCGCGAGAGCTCCCTATACTGAGATGCCATACCAGTTAATCAAAACTATACTTCGCCAATATGGGCAGGTTTTCCTCCCCAGAAACTTTGCCCCGTACATCGCAGCGAAGTTGGCCGCATTCTAGTAGCCTATAAATTCAAATCTCACTAATGCGGTGCGCATGCTTGCCAGCGACATAGTGGGGTCACCAGGCGTAGGTATCTAGTGACCTTCGATTGGGGTTTGGCCATCACGCCCGAGGACGTCATCGACCAGCGCTAGCCGAAGTAGGCCGATGAACCGTGCGAGGTAGGGGTTGTGCCAGGGCGCGCGGTAGGCAGTACGAACGCTGGTGATTTGGCAATGCGACCGAGACTTTGGCCAGTAAATGCTGGCCGTAAGAAGGAAAATGTCTACAGTTTGATTAAAGAATCTTGTAATAAGTGAGAACTTATGTGTAAAAAAACGTCGAAGCACTATCATTAAAAAAAACACAAAGCGAGGATTGCTATGAGTTACGCCCATTATCGAATAATCAGTGTTATAGTGGTGGTATTACTGGTGGGCACGGTAATGTACTCAGAAGCGCAGGGCGCTGCGGCGAATTTCTATGTGGCCACTAATGGCAATGATGCCTGGTCCGGGAGGCTGCCGGCGCCGAATGTGGTGGGCACTGACGGCCCCTTTGCTACGCTCAGTCGCGCCCGGGATGCGATACGGGAGCTTAAGGCTAACGGAGGCTTACATCAGCCGCTTAAGGTACTAGTCCGTGGGGGGACCTACTATCTGCCCGAAACCTTCACGCTGGGGTCGGAGGATTCCGGCACCGCCAGTTTCCCCATCACTTATATGGCCTACTCGGGTGAGAAGGTGGTGCTCAGCGGCGGCCGGCCTATTAGTGGCTGGAAGCCGTATCAAGGTAAGATTTGGCAGTGTGACCTGAACGCTCTGGGGCTAGGGGAGCTGAGTTTCAAGCAGCTTTTCTACAATGGTCAGCGCCAGCCGCTGGCGCGGTTCCCCAATGTTGACCCTCAGCATCCGCGGACTGGCGGATTTCTATATGCATTCGAGGGAGGTAGACGGGACAGCAAGCAACTGCTGAAGTATGACCCGGCTAAGCTTGACCCCAGCAAGTGGGCCAGGCCGACCCTAGTTGAGGTAGACGTTTACCCTCACCACAACTGGAATAACAACATCATCCCTATTGTGGAGATTGATGAGGCCAATCATATCATCAAGCTGGCCGAGGAGGCGCGCTACGAACTGCGGCAGGACACTCGCTTCTATATTCGCAATGCCTTTGAGGAGTTGGACGCGCCGGGGGAGTGGTATCTGGACAGTGAAACCGCAACTCTGTATTTCTGGCCACCAGATGCTGCCCTAGCACGGGGCCAAGTAGGGATACCGGCACTGGATAGGATCATCCAGGTAGGGGATGAGGCAGATACCAATAGCTATGTGCGCTATCTGCGCATCGGCGGGTTCAGCATCCAGGTCTGCCAGGGTCGTGCGATGGATGTGCGGGCGGCACAGCACTGTACCATTGCCAAGTGCACTATCACCAACACTGGTGAGAATGGCATACTTGTAGGCATGTTTTGTACTGATAACCGCGTGGTCGGTAACGATATTGCCCACATCGGCAGATGGGCCATAGCAGTCTACGGGCGCCACAATCTCATTTCAAACAACCACCTGCATGATACGGGGATCATTAGTAAGGACTTTAATAGAGCTGTGCAACTTGCCGGGCGCGGCAACATAATGTCGCACAACCTGATCCACGACCTGCCCGGTTTCGGCATGACCTTCCACGGTCACGATCTGGTCATTGAGTATAACGACTTCCACCATTTCGGTCTGGAGACAAATCTCGCGGGGGCAATCTATGCTATCTCCCGGCATTCTGTGGACCGCCCGGACCCTACGCTAGTCGGTGGCAACATCCTTCGCTTCAACAAGATTACTGACTCAGTAGGCTACGGGATGGTCTCATCCCGCGAGTGGGGGACCTATGGTGGCAGTGGCATTTGGCTGGATGACTGGGTCAGCAATACAACCATCTATGGCAATATCCTGGTCAGAAACAAGCACTGTGGCGTCAATATCCACGGGGGAACAAACAACATCGTCGAGAATAACATCATGGGTGCCGGGATACCCAGTACATATAACCACATAAGACCGGGAGACGAGTTGTGTAATAACAGAATCGTCAGGAACATTGTCTATTATGCCAACGCTGACCCGCGTCTCCGGCTTCAGATCGGGTGGTTAGCCAAGAGCATCATTGAAACCGTCGCCAGCTCGGCGGCGGCCCCGGCCTTCCTGTGTGGCTGGAGTTCGGTGAAGGCGGCAGTTTCTGAGTCGGACTACAATGTGCTCTTCCCGATGAGAGGCGTAGCCGTTGACACAATGCTATATTTCGACGGGGCGGGCCAGGCGTGGCGAGGCCCCTGGGCGGACGCACCCGTGGAAGATCGCTTTGCCTGGTGGCGGTCACTGGGCTACGAGGCCCATTCTATCATCGCCGATCCGTTATTTGTGGATGTCGCCAACGACGACTTTCGCCTGAGGCCGGAATCGCCAGCCTTCCAGCTAGGCTTCAAGCCCATCCCGCAGGAACGTATTGGGCTATATCCCAGCCCTAACCGCGCGAGCTGGCCAGTGGATGACGGGCGGCAGGGCTGGCAGGCGGAGGTGCTGGTGCGTCCGGTGGTAACTCCTGCCCAAACGCGCCCGGAGCTTAAGGTCCCCAAGGGTGCTGCCGGGATCATTGTAGACGGCGATGTCAGCGAGTGGCCGTGGCACGACACCACGCGGATGGTGGCGTTGGAACAGCAGTCGAACGGCCAGCCCACCTGGGCCCCCAAGAGCTACGCATCTGTGGCTTACGACGATGAGGCCCTGTACATCGCGGTCCGCAATCTGGTCCGAGACGCAAAGCGCCTGAAAAGCACGGGTGAATGGGGCAAGAAAGATGTGGTGGAAATCCCCTTCCAGGATGTCTCCGGCGAGGAGCCGGGGCCAGTATTGAACCTATACGGCTTTCCCGATGGCCACTTCGAAGGCGTCACCGAGGCAAACACACCCACGGGGCTAGCCAACAAGCTCGCCAGCGCGGTGACCTATGCAGCCCAGATCGGGTCTGACTACTGGTCCTGCGAGTGGCGAATTCCGTGGGCGGCGACGGGAATTGACCCCCGCCAGGCAAGGAAGCTATGGTTCAATATCGGCGTGTATAAGAGCGTTAGCGAGGCGTGGATTGCGTGGAAGGGAACGGGTGCAGCGAACTATTACCTAGAGAATGCCGGCGACCTCCTCCTGCGGCCCTAGGCCATTGCCTCCACAACATTGAATTGATGGCGGATTATTATATCCGCTACCCGATGCTTGAAGAGCAGTGGGATGGCACTATTGCCATCTTTGTCGGAGGCCGATGGTGGCACGACACCGATAAGATACTTAAGGAGCTGGGGCTCCTATCAATAGTATGACCTCGCCGTATCTTCATACCAAACCGGCAAAGGTGGGCCGGCTTTATGGGAGCTATTTGAGGGCCTCGGCGTGTTCATAGTGACGGTAGCGAGCCTGCTGGCCGGCATAAATGCCTACACCTTGGCCACGCTGGTATTCCTCATCTCCTATCTAACCTTCGCCCAGTGCACTCCCTAATAGGTGTTGGTCACAGGGCTATTGTTTGCTGCCGGTATATTCGTCGCCTACTGGACTCTCGCAACAACTCGAGGCGGCGAGTGGCCTTGCTCCCCTGGCCTTTAGCCTTTTTGATGCTATCGGGGAGGAATTCGCCTCCGGCCGGCGAAACTATTAACTAACAAGCGCGGGGAAAAGAGCCCGCTATTGGAGCAGGCTCACAGTTGGACGCCTGCGCGCAAGTGCCAGCGAACGGCAGCAACGGCTGCTGGGTACGACAACTATCAGGAGGTGGGATCATGAAATTATTGTACCTGCGTATTACTGTCGGAGTGATCATTGCTTTACTATTACCGACGGCAGCACTGGCGGTGACCGTAGTGGTCAATGGACAGCCACTGCCCCCATATCCTCCGGCCCTTCAACGCCAGGGGCGAGTAATGCTGCCCATGCGTATGGTCTTTGAGTCACTTGGCGCGGAAGTGAAGTGGGAGGCTGTGAGCCGTACCGCGATCGGCATCCGCGGAGATATTACCGTGCGGATGAGTATTAATAGCAGAGTGGCTTTCATCAATGAGCGATCCGTGATCCTGGATGTCCCTCCTCAGCTCATTGGTGGCCTTACCTATATGCCGGTGCGCTTCCCGGCAGAGGCTTTCGGGGCTGACGTAGGCTGGCATGGACCCAGCCAGACGGTGACGATTAGCCTCGCTCCGCTGGCGGAGGTGGAGCCGCCGCAGCCACCACTACCCCCGGAGCCGCCACCGCAACCACCCGAGCCGCCTGAGCAACCGCCGGAGCCCCGACCGGGTACGGTCACCGGAGTAATCTCGGCCGCCCGCGCGAATCAATTGGCGGTGATAGTGGGTGACCAGATAGAAATGTTCACCGTCACCGCCCAGACCATTATCCTGCGAGATAACCAGCAGGTTGCCGCGGCTCAACTTTATGCCGGCGAGCAGGCCCGGATTACTCATGACGGCCAAGGCAAGGCTATGATCGTGCGCATCAGCTACGAGACTGCCGAGGGTGTAGTGCTTGCCAAAGTGCTGAGCCAGATTCTTCTCGACACGCGTCCCCAGCCGCTGCAAGTCCGGCCGCAGGTGGTAGTTGTCACCAGTGAAGGAGTGCAATCCGGCTATACGAACCTGAAGAACGGCGACCGGGTGGTGGCCCACCTGACGCCGGGCACTAACAATGTCTTCAAGATTGTAATCCAGCCGTCCGAGGAGCAGGAACCAGAGGAGCCCCCTGCTGAGCCTGAGAAGCCCGTCATCGCCCGGTTCTACCACGATGCCGACAGTCCACTACGGTCCGGAGACCTGCTGCGGGTAACTCTGGAAGGCACTAGCGGCGGTATCGCCAGGTTTGATATCGGCGATAAAGTCGAGAACAGACAGATGAATGAGTCACGCCAGCGGCTCGGCCGTTATAAAGCCAGCTACCGCATCCCGGCGAACCTCAATGTGCTGCGCGTCCCGCTCGTTGGCCACCTCGACGTAGGTGGTCAGTCAGCCGATCCGGTACACTCGGCCGAGCCGATAACTATTGATACGGTGCCCCCAGTGGTGACGATCTTCGGACCCGAGGACAATGAGCAGACCACGAACCCGCAGCCGAACATTGCCGTATTGATTGGGGACGAAAATGGTTCCGGCATAGACTACGACCGCGCCACCGCAACCATTCATGCAGGTGCCCAGGAACATCCGGTGACGGTCACCCGCCAGGGCCAACTGTTGACCGTGGCGGTGGCTGTGCCCCTGCCGCAGGCCCGCATTATCCTGACGGTGGACGCATACGATCTGGCCGGCAATCTCACCCGCACGACGCGTGCCTTCGATGTAGTTGGCGCCGAAGAGGCTCCGCAAACGGTCTCCGCCAGTCATGACGCTGTCGGGATGGTGCTTGCGCCCGGCGAACACTTCATCGTGACGGCCACCGGCCCGGCGGGCGCGCAAGGCACTTTCGATGTGGGCGAGTGGCAACAGGAGTTGACTCTCCCGGAACTACCCGAGGAGCCGGGGACGTACCAGGGTATCTTTCTGGTTCCGGAGATCACTGAGGACCGGGAAGAAATCGTTACTGTATACTTGCGCTTCGCCCCCGACCAAGAGCTTACGGCTGAAGCGCCGGCTCCGGTGCTGTTTGGCCCCCGGCGTATCTTGCAGCCCACCATCACCTCGCCCATCGAGGGAGAGCAGGTCGGGGAGGAAGTAGTGGTCGTGGGCACGACCGAGCCGCTGGCTGAGGTGAGCTGCGTGATCAGTTATGAGGGTCAGCTTTGGATACTGCCTCTGGCTGGGCAGATCAGCGAGACCCGCGTCACCGCGGACGAGACCGGCAACTTCCGCACCGACCCGATCTCACTCGGCCTTGACTTTAAGGTGAAGAAGCTCAAGTACACCCTGACCTGTGTTGCCAGGAGCCCACGAGGCGAGGAGTCTGAACCCGTGATCGTGAAGTTTGTGCCCTGAGCCTGGACTACACAGTGCGAACGTGGCGGTCACACGACGACTAGCGCTGAATAATGCCGCTTTCGCATCGTAGCAAGAACACCTGCCGCAAATCTGTTAAGGCTTGTAGAATGGGGACATACCCGTGTCCTAAGGAGGCATTTAGATGCAACTGACCGGTGCGGAAATCGTTGCCGAACACCTGATCCGCGAGGGCTGTCCCTATGTCCTGGGCATCCCCGGGCATGGCTGCCTGGCACTTGCCGACGCGTTCCGGGGGCGACAAGATAGAATCACAACTCTACAGGTGATGCACGAGAGCGCCGGCGCTCACATGGCCGATGGCTATTATCGGGTCACGGGTCAGCCGCTGGCGGTCTTTACGTCAATTGGTCCGGGGGCGCTGAATACGGCCATTGGGCTGGCGACTGCGTATGTAGATTCTACAGCGGTGCTCGCTCTGACAGGTGATACTCACATGCACATGGCAGGCCGCGGTGTGCTGCAAGAGATTGAGCGTCGCTGGTCAGCAGACAACTTCCGTGCCCTCGAGCCGTTGGTTAAGCGCGCCTGGCGTGTTACCAGCATCGAGCAGTTGCCCCGCGTGATGCAGCGGGCCTTTAATTATATGCGGGCGGGGCGGCCAGGGCCGGCAGCGATCAATTTGCCTATGGATGTGCAGGCAGCAAGTGCTGACGTCGAGCTGGCTGTACCGGCTGAGCACCTGCCTATGGGCGCGCCTAGCGGCGATTCCCAGGCTGTGGCGCAGGCGGTTGAGCTTCTCGCGAATGCCCAACGTCCGGTGATCCTCGTCGGTGGCGGTGTCATCACGGCAAATGCGTCGGCGGCCCTTCGCGAGGTCGCCGAAGCCACCGGAGCGGCGGTAATCAATACTATGATGGGCATGGGCGCCTTCCCGGCGGATCACCCGCTCTATGCGTGGGCGGCGGGATCAAAGGGCACCTCCTGCGGCCTCAAGCTTTCCCGCGAGGCCGATGTGCTCCTCGCTGTAGGTTGTCGTTTTGCTGATGAAACGGCATCCTCGTATCAGCCAGGAGTCAGCTTCAGCATTCCGCCGACCAAGCTTATCCACGTAGACCTGGACAGTTCCGAAATTGGCAAGAACTATCCTGTGGCTGTTGGGATCGTCGGCGATGCCCAGGCGGTTCTGGAGCAAATTGCGGCCGGCCTGCGCGAACGCGGGCAGCCTGACTACACCTCCAGCGACTACTTGGCTGAGATTCAACAACTCAAGCGAGAGTGGGCCGAGCAGCTTGAGCGCCACCGTGATGACTCCAAAGTGCCTGTGATGATCTCCACTGTACTGCAGCAACTGCGACCGCTGCTAGAGCGGGACACCATCGTGGTTAGTTCATCGGGCAATGTTCAGGCGCAAATTATACAGGAGTTCGAGTTTTACCAGCCGCGTACGTGTATTACTGCTGGTGGCTTCTCCACGATGGGCTTCACGCTGCCGGCGGCGCTGGGCGCTAAGCTGGCCGCGCCTGACCGACAAGTGGTTGGGCTGGTCGGGGACGGTGATTTTATGATGCATATGCAGGAGCTATCTACTGCCGTACGTTACAACCTGCCGGTCATTATCATTATCTTTAACAATAAGGGCTGGATATCCATCCGCGATCTGCAAATGGCGGCCTTTGGCGAGCAGACAGCCTTCGCCACTGACTTTATGAGGGAGGACGAAGAATACTCGCCCCAGTTCGCCGAGATCGCACAGGACTTTGGCTGTCACGGGCAGCGAATCTCGCGAGCCGAAGAGCTCGAGCCGGCGGTTCGCGCTGCACTGAAAGCCGAGAAGCCGGCGGTGATTGAGGTGCTGGTGAATCGCGAGTTCCCCTATACTGGCACGCCCGCCCTGGGCTGGTGGGACGTCCCTGTACCCGCCTATATGGTGGAACGCCGGGCTCAATATGAACGCGAGCGTGGGGAGGAGAAGCTCACGTGAGCGGCGGTTCACTGACGGGCTTTGACGCTACCTATGCTCGGGCGCTGTACCGAGCTACCGGCCTTGGCGACCGAGACTTTGGCAGGCCGCTCATTGCCGTCGTAAATTCATTCTCCGAGGCTGTTCCCGGCCACGTTCACCTCCCCCGAGTCGCCGCGTGGGTAAAGCAGGCAATTAGCGAGGCGGGCGGGACGCCGATCGAGTTCAATACCGTGGCTCCGTGCGATGGCATCTGTCAAGGCCAAGGTATGCACTGTATATTGCCCATCCGTGAAGTGATCGCTTCGTCAGCCGAGCTAATGCTCCGTGCCCACTCCTTTCAGGGCGCGGTGATGATCGCCTCGTGAGACAAGATCATCCCGGGAATG
>JAUWJN010000213.1 GCA_030607655.1 bacterium | reverse complement strand
TTTCGACCTGCCGCGGGTCCATCACCTCGGTAACAACCGGCAACCCGGTGAGTTGGCGAGCTTTCGCTAACAGCTCCAAGCCTTCCTTACCCAGGCCCTGGAAAGAATATGGCGAGGTCCGCGGCTTGTAAGCGCCACCGCGCAAGGCGGTCGCGCCTGCGGCTTTCCCCGCCTGAGCAGCTTCCAGCAGTTGTTTTTCAGACTCTACCGCACACGGCCCAGCGCTCCCCCCTATCTTCACGCCGCCGACCTCGGCGGGGCCCACTTTGACCACCACCGGCTCGGGCTGGTGCTCCCGGCTGACCAGCTTGTATGGCCGGAGAATCGGCACCACGCGCTCCACCATCGGCAGCCGGGAAAGCTGCTCAGCAATCTCCTGCTTTTCGCCATCGGGAGCACCGACCGCGCCGATGACAGTCCGTTCTACACCGCGGGAAATATGGTGACCGTAGCCGCGGTCCCCCAGACGTTCAACGACCCGCGCAATATCTTCCTCCGTGGCGCCAGATGTCATTACGATAATCATATTTGCACCTCTTTGAGTCCTACTTTATTATCACACTAAGACTTCCCGTAAAGCACTAATGAACTGCTGGTTCTGCTCGCGGGTGCCGATGGTCACGCGGATATGGGTAGGCAGACCAAATATGTCGCCGGTGCGCACCGTCACCCCGCAGCGCATCAAGGAGTCAAAGCATTCCTGTGAGTCAATACCTATATCCACCAATATGAAATTAGCCTGGGTCGGCACATAGGCCAGGCCCATTTCGTCGAACTCACCGTACAGATACTGCTTGCCCTCTTGCACCAGTCGGAAGCTGCGCGCTACTTGCGCCGGGTCTTGCAGGCTAGCCAACGCAGCCACTTGAGCCATGCCGGCAACATTAAATGGCTCGCGGACTTGCTTGAGCGCCGCCACCAATTCGGGCGGCGCGATTCCGTAACCGATGCGCAATCCGGCTAACCCATAAGCCTTGGAGAAGGTGCGCAGGACTATGGCATTTCGTCCTTCCCGCACAAACGGCAAACCCTCGCCATAGTTCGGGTCATCCACATACTCAATATACGCCTCATCAAATGCCACGATAACATTATCAGGAACCTGGGCCATAAATCCGGCTACCTCGTCGGCTGTGACGATAGTCCCAGTAGGATTGTAAGGGTTGGATATAAAGATAAGTTTAGTTTTACCGGTTATGGCCGCCGCCATCGCCGACAAATCATGGACGAAATCTTTGTGAGGTATCCTTACCGACTTGCCGTCCATTATGGTAGTGGTAAACGGATAAAGGGCAAACGGCGGATCGGAGTATATCACTTCCTCACCCGGATTGACGAAGGCCAAACCGAGCATGTGAATTATCTCGTCCGAACCCCGGCCCACAACGATGCCCTCCGGGTCAACCTGCCAGTGCACCGCCAATGCTTCGGTGAGGTCGCAGCACTGGGGGTCGGGGTAGACATAGACCTCCGCCGCTGCTTGCTGCATAGCCGCGATTGCCTTCGGCGAGGGCCCCAGCGGATTCTCGTTGGAGGCCAGTTTGGTAACCTCCTCAATCCCCAACTCCGCCATGACCTCCTGAGAAGACTTGCCCGGCGAATAGGGCTTAATCTGTTTGATGCTTGGCCGAACTATATCAGATATAGCAATCAATGAAGTCACATCCTCATCTTATGCCGGAAGTAGTAATACTTTTATCACAAATCGGCGCACTTGGCAACCGTTGGGCTGGCCATTAGCCGTCGAGTGAGGAGTAATGGGACGGAGGGCGGGTACTATCTCGCTGAAGTTACTGCTTAGTTTGTTCGTCCAATAGGCGGGCGCGTTTGATACTATTAGGGCCAAAGCGTTCCCGTAATTTGTCCAGGGGCTTGTCTAGCGGCGGACGCTGGCCTTCATCTGTAGGAAGCAGAGCAAGCTGCCCAGTACGGTCGAAGTTGCTAACCCCCACTCCAACTAGACGCACCTTCCGCCTTCCCAGCTTAACGGCCTCCAGTAGCCGTCCCGCGGCCCGGTATATCGGCTCATCAGAGTCAGTGGCCTCGGGCAGGGTCTCGCGGCGGGTAATCGTGGTAAAGTCAGAGAAGCGGAGTTTGAGCGTCACAGTGCGGCCTCTGAGGTTATAGGCGCGCAGTCGCTGGCCCACTTGCTCGGAAAGTTGTAGCAGCGTGGCACGTAGAACTTCCAGTGCCGCCGTGTCCTCAGCGAAGGTAATCTCATGGCTGACCGATTTGCGCTCGCCATCCGGCTGAACGGGACTGTCATCCTGGCCGCGGGCAAGCCGATATAAATGCTGGCCCTGCATGCCGAAGTGACTGATGAGTACCTCCTCGGGATACTCCCGCAACTGAGCAACAGTGCTGATTCCTAACCGGTGCAAGCGGTCGGCGGTGCTCTTCCCCACTCCCCAAAGGTGCGTGACAGGAAGCTCAGCGAGGAAATCCTGAGCCTCCTCCTCTTCAATTACCATTAAGCCGTCAGACTTAGCTTCTTCCGAGGCCAGCTTCGCTATGAATTTGTTGGGCGCTACGCCGACGGAAGCTGTCAGGCCCAATTCCTCTTTTATGCGCCGGCGGATTTGGTGGGCAATGTGCTCAGCAGTGCCAAACAATCTGCTCGAGCCGGTAACATCCAGAAACGCCTCATCCACTGAAACCTGTTCCACTAGTGGCGTGTAGCCCGCGAGGATTTGCATCACCTCAGACGAGACCTGCCGATACTTGCCCATATCTACGGGCAAAAAGACTGCCCGGGGACAGCGGCGTTGGGCCTGAGCACAGGGCATGGCCGACTTAATGCCGTATTGGCGGGCTTCGTAGGAGGCAGAAGACACCACGCCGCGGCCCTGCGGGTCACCGCCTACGATTACTGGCTTGCCGCGGAAGTCGGGCTTATCCCGTTGCTCAATGGCCGCGAAGAAGGCATCCATATCCACATGGATAACCCACCGGCTCACTTCCATACACCCCTGGTTGAACTACACATGTTAACCTGCTGAATTACTTACGGACGTAACGCCTTGAGTGGCTTACCCGCGTTCGCCGATTTCTCGAAGGTCTCTGTAGCGGCTAACACAGACGCGATCGCATGCTCGCGAGACTGCGCCAGCGGAAACTTGTCGTGCTGTTTTATCATAATAGGTATGGTCCCCAGCTTCAATGCCGCGCCTGCCCCCATCGTTGTGGTAAACCCCTGGGTCAAAGTGGTTAGACTCTCCTCGTAAGTATCAGGAAGTGCCTGCAGGTGGTGCTCGAAATCCGCCCACAGTCGGAGTGTAACCGGATCGCTAATAAACTCCCGGGCATAGCGGAGCAACATCTGCCCGGGCCGTCGGTCCCAGTTATTGGAGTGCCATTCGATATACAGCCAGGGGCGAACAGACACTAGATAGCGCCACACCGCCTCTACCTCAACGCTAGCATTTCCCTTTTCATCCCACGCTCGGTCTGCCTCAAAGTAGGGAAAGTTGCCCCTCGCATCGCTTACTACGTAACCAAGCACCGTCCCGTCAGGATTAGGGTGCGGTATTAAACAAAAGCGGTGCTGACTGCGGGCCTGTACTGCACGCGGATCCTCAGAAGACAAGAAATCAAGGATAGCGCGACAAGCATGATGGCCCATCTCCGAGGGCTGGGTCGTCGCTGCACACACGATCGTCGGGGCATCTTTCTCGTTTCGCCCGATTTCCACCGCCCATAGGTCACGTCCCAGAGCACTCTTGCCGATGCTCTGGAGACGAATCTCGGGACGCCGTGTAGTCAGCTCCTGGAGATAAGCTCCCATCTCGGTATAGGGATACCAGTGGTAATTGCTTACAAAGATGACCGGGTCGGTCTCTGAGCGCCGCGGCAAATCCACTTGAAAAACGGCCGTGCCTTCGTCCTTGGGTGCCAACACATACTCGTCAGGGATATGTGACCAATTGTTGCCGCGCTTGAGGATGGCGAACCTGGTGTCCCGGCCAAAGTGTTCGCCTTTCCCGCTACCCGTGACCTCGACAGTCACCCTCCGGGTCTGTTCCTCCTTGTTCAACAGGGCAACACAAAAGTAGTAGCCCAAGCCAGAGAAAACGTGAGCGCCAGGCTCAGGCTCACATTCAAATGCATAGTGATTCGTGCCCAGTCGTCGGAAGTGATAACCATTGCCACACTCAAAATTGCTCACTATTGTCAGCGAGTCGTCTTCATACACCCGGCCGGGCATATGCGCACGGCTACGATCCCATATAGGATTGTAAATCAGACTATCCTGCATTTTATACATTCCTCACTGTATAATGCACTTTGACGCAACTGAACCCCGTTGATCTACCAAGTTACTTACGGACACGGAGCCTTTAGTGGTTTGCCCGCCTTCGCCGATTTCTCCGAGGTCGCCATAACGGCAATGGTTCGCCGGGCCTCCTGCGGCTTGACTGCCAGTTCAGTGCCGCGGGTTAGATGTGCAGCTATATTCTTATAAAACTTGTTCCAAGTGGTTTCCTGGTAGGGCACTTTCATCTGTGCAGGGTAGCCCTGGTGTTCAGTATAGACTGTGAAGCTATCGGCGTGCCAGTAGTCTTCAATTCCCCCTTTGGTACCCAGGATGCGCCAGCGCGGCTTGGCAACAGCAGAGATAGTCGACATCTGGATATCGGCTACGCAGCCAGTGTCAAATTCGACAATGGCACGCACCTGGTCTTCATTGGTGCATTCTTTCCAGACCAAATCTTGATGATAGAAACCAGTGATTTGCACCATCTTAGCATCACCCAGGAAGCCCAGCATCCAATCCATGATGTGGGCCCCCCAGTCGTAGAAGGCA
>JAUWJN010000034.1 GCA_030607655.1 bacterium | reverse complement strand
GAGCGAGCAGGTCGCGGAATTCGGTGAACAGACCCTCGTAACTAGCGGGCCGATACTGGGCAAACCGCACACTGCGCAGAAAATCGCCCTCTTCCACCGTATATAACAGATCCAGCAGCGCCCAGTGCGGCCAAGCGATATCCCTGACCATAGTTGGCCCTGTCGTGAAGTAATCTTTGACAAAACCTGCCTGAGCTTCCCAAATCATCCGCCCGGTGTTTGCTACGCTACGGAAGCCGAAGCTAGCGTATATATGAAAGGCGGGGCTGTCATAGCCGGTGCCTAGCGTCATTGTCTTCCCGCCCCGGCTAACAAAATCTGCGGTAAGAGTCTCCACCAAGGCTCCGCAAATGCCCTTGCGCCGGTGGGCCGGGATAGTGAAGCCATGACCCAATATACCCACCCGCGGGCTACTAGCCTCAACCGTCATAATGTTGCCGGCAACCTCACCCGCCCCCAGGCCGAGGTAGAAGTTCACTTCCAGCCCCGCCAGTTCCTCTTGTAGGATTAACCGCAACGCACTGTCCCATGGTTCGCCCTTGTGTTCCAGGAAATCAATCACGCGCTCCGCCCAATCTGGCTGGGGCGCAGTGAGCCTGACCAAACTCATCTGCTCATTTGACTTCAATTGTACGGTCTTGAGTTCAGTTACCAACTGGGGCACCCCTTATTCAGCCTTCAGTACTGCATAGAGTCTGGTGCCGTCAGCACGGAAGACCTCCCGCAGAAAAGGCATCTGATTGAGATCACGCGTGGAGTCCTCAACTACTACTTCATCTACCCACAAGTAGTCGAGTCTGTACTTATTCAGTAATTCCGCTAGAGGTATATTCTTTATCCGTCTCCCTTCAGCCTCTAGGTGCTCCCGCACTGTCGGCGGCAATACCATCTCCCCGAATTTCATGTGATACAGCCAGTTCACTCCCCACCAGCGATGAGGCTGAAAAAAGCCACCCATCGGTTCATCAGCAGCCAGCAGCCGCGAGATGTAATCATCAGACAGTCCACAGATAGCGGCGGTAATCCAAAATCGCTCCTGCAGCTCCTCATCAGAGGCAGGGGTAAGCAGACAGTAGGGCAGATAAGAGTTACACTGGGTATAAACAGGCACCAGGGCCAGCACATTTATATCCGCGGCCATTACCACGCTGTCCGTAGGGGCATTAGTACGCAGCCAGCTTAGGGCATCCTGGGTTCCCCGGGGCAAGGCATGACGCTGGTACATACTCAGGCCATAACTTATGTGGTCATTAAACCCATACCCCAGACACAGTACCCCCAACGCAATCATTACCGGCACCAGTGCGTGCCGGCGTCCCCACTGTGCCCACTGCCGCCACCGGTGGCCCTTATAATCCGCCTCCACTCGCGCCCATACTCCCAGCACCAGGGCGATCGAGAGCCACGGATACCAGCAGCGGCCGAACCAATGCCATTCCTGGACATTTAGATGGGCCACACGCGCCCCTAATAGGCAAGCATACGCGGCCAGCACGAAGGAAGTTACAAATGCATACTCTCGCCGCCGCGCCGGATAGAGAATAAAATAGGTCATCAGCAGGGCCCATTCATATTTATGGTGAGTCAGCAGGCGGATGTGCCGACCCGCCCAGCTCTGGCGGGCCATCAGGTATTCCTTACCGGCAAATCCTGCCGGCCCCAGCAAGGGCAGCAGCACCGGCAGCCCCAGTAGACAACCAAGCCCCACCGCCCCGACAATGGCCTTGGCCGCCTCCCCCTTGCGTTGCAGGACCAGGATAAGCGCCCACAAACCTGCCCCCGCCACGACATAGGTCCAGTAGAATACGTAGCTGTAAAACAGGGACCCCACAGCCAGGCCAGCCAGTAAGGCGGTGCTTACCCGGGGTTTTCGGCCCGTTTCGTAAAGGCCAATGACCGCCAGCAAAAACAGAATATACGAGAACTGCGGCACAATCAGGCGGCTGTATTCCACGGGCCGGAAGGAGCCGTATAAGTGCAGATGGTCAGCTAGCGATTGCCAACTGGGATTGCCGGCGAAGACGAAGGGCAGACGAATCTGATCGTGGGCGATGACGAGCAGCAAGCCCGCCGCTACTGCTACCCAAGTGCTGGCCCCTATCCGCCGGCACAGTACCCAGATTAGCAGAAAGCTAACCGGGGGCAACAGGAAATCGCCCAGCACAAAGGCCCCGGCCACATTGCCCCCCAGCAGTTTCGCCAGCGCTGCTACAAACAGCGGGCCGATTACGCCGACGCCCAGGAATGGGGGGCTTTGTTTATGCTCGTAGTCGGCTGGCGCCGCCGAAAACGGGTGGCCATCCAGGACATCCCTTACCCGCGGCGCGTAGTAAGTAGTCTCATCATAGGTCAGCGCCTGGACACCGTCTACCACCAGGGGGGTGTAGGTTTGCCCGGCAGCCCGCAGCTTGTGCCACATTATCGCGTGCGGCAGCCCGAACAGCACCGCCACAATCACCGCAGCTACCAGCGGTAGCCAGCGAGGCGAGCTGAGCTGGGCGCTTTGCTTTTCTACTGACTGTCGGCGTGAGGTGGTCATTGAGAGGCAGCAACACCACTCTCTGGTGTCACGCAGCTAATTGTACCCCCAACCGTGATAGGTTACAAGCCCGTCGCTTTTCCCCAGCCGCCGTCATTGCGGGATGTAATCTGTATGAGGCCCAGGTGTGACCCTGGCGCTGTCAGTCAGCGTAGAAGGGCTCGATGTCGCGCCAGTTGCGCTGCCGCTTGTGGATGAGACCGGTGGGTGATAAGCGCTGGCGCCGCCGGATCTCCTGGTCGCTGGCAAAGTCGGTCTTGACCTGGAACTGGCCCACCCGTTCCAGTAGCCTCTCTACTAACTGTGAGCGTACCTGCGTATAGTCGGGGTTATCCCACACGTTTTCAATCTCGCCGGGGTCACTGTCGTGGTCGTAAAGCTCGCCACCAATGGTACGGTTATAGTAAACCAGGCGATAGCGCGGGGTCCGCAAAGCGTAGGTGCGCGAACCAGTCACGAAATCGTCCCATTCCGCAATTGCCTCGGGCTTACCGTCACTCTCGCCCTCGACCACAGGCAGAAATGAAGACCCCTCGACAGTCTCTGGGACGGGCACCTCAGCCAGTTCGCACAGTGTGGGGAATATGTCTATGGACTCAACTAATCCGGAGATGCGCCGACCGGCGGGACCACCTGGCCAGGACATAATCAAGGGCACGCGATGGATGGACTCGTAAATACCAAGATTCTTGTGGAATAGCCCATGCTCACCGGCGAAGTCACCGTGGTCAGCCAAATACACGACAATGGTATCGTCCAGCTCGTCAGTGCTCGCCAGATAGTCCAGCACCCGTCCGATTTCCTCGTCAATAGCAGTAATGAGGGTGTAGTAAGAAGCGATACAGCGCTTCAGGCGGGCGGTATCCTTGGTCGCGAGAGGATAGCTGTATCCCCCGCTGAGAAGCTCACGCATAAACTGCGGTTTGCCGACGAAGTCGCGCTCTATGTAGTCGCATGCACTGTCCGGGAGGATGATGTCATCGGGATTGTAACGGTCCCAGTGTTCCGGTGCGGGCGCAATCGGCGCGTGAGGACGCTCAAAACTCATGTGGCAGAAAAAGGAGCGGCGCTGATCGCGGTTACGGAGGAACTGCAACGTCTCATCACCCGTCCAGTGCTCAATGGAGTGCTCATAGGGCAGGCGGGCCGGGCCGCTGCCGTCCTGCGTATGAGCCAGTTCGGGGCCGGGGCTGCCCTCCTCATAAAGATGGGCCAGACCATGCTCGCACAGGTAGGCAAAGTAGTGATTGGTCGTCGGATCATTGTGATCCGCATCGCACAGGTCGCAGTACCGGCGGTGTTCAAAGGCTTCCTCATCCCACTGCCGGATCATGTGCCCCTTGCCGATAATAGCAGTCTGGTAGCCGTACCGCCGAAGCTGTGCCCCCAGCGTGTTGGGGTTGCGGTCGTCAAACTCGAAAATATTATTGCCAAAATGGCGGTGAGTGTGAACGTACTGGCCGGTATGCAGACATAGCCGGGAAGGCGCGCAGATAGGATTGTTGCAATAAGCGCTGGTGAAGTTAGCACCGCGGGCGGCCAGTGCATCCAGGTTAAGAGTCCTGACCACCGGATTGCCATTCACACCGAGGCAGTTGGCGTTATGTTGGTCACTCATCAGTAGCAGAATATTGGGTCTATGGTTCACGACGTATCCTCCTTGGTGTCCGGGTAGATAGTCAGCAATCAGAGGGGTGCTGGCCTCTCCCCTTTATTGCTCGATGACTCGGGGCGTGGGGCGGTCATTGGGGGGTAGCGAGACTAGCCTGGCGGGCGCGCCAGCCCCGTACCCGGTGGTGATATATCCCATTCACTGTCCAGATCAGGGGCTTGAAACGCAGCGCGGGGCGCCGCCGAAGTCATAGCCGTCAAGCCCACCAAATCTACATCCCGGTCGAAATCTACCGCCTCAAGCGCTTCATCAGTAATGGTGACATTTATCTCGGGGGGCGTAAGCGCCGCTACTGTCATTAGCGCTAAGGGGGCGAATAGACCTTTCTTCGGCCAATGAGCTGGTTCCCCATAGGTTCTCAGGGCATCCGGGGCTACCAGGTAGATGTCCATAGACAATTCTTCTTCTTCCTTCACAATGTAGCAGGTCGCGTAGCGTAGGTTCTTAACCTACGCGGCTTGGCGGTCAAGGCGAAGTTAGAGAACCTCGCCTACGCGCTTGCGCTGCCGTAGCAGCTATATCGCGCAGGCGCGACAACAAGGGGGCATTCGGCCCGCAGCCGGCCAAACTAACACAATTTATTCTCCCCCGCCACCCGTAATTACCTTTGGCAACAGTCTCATACAACAAAACGTTCAATAGCTTCGGCGACCCCTTCGGTCTGGCTTGTGGTGACATAATCAGCAGCTTCTCGGAGGGCCTCATTGGCCTCCGCCATAGCCACGCCTACCTCTGCCATCTGAATCATCGGCAAATCATTCAGCCCGTCACCGATGGCCATAGTTTGGTCCAAACAAAGCCCATAGTGGTCCGCTAACCACCGTAGCGCCTCGGCTTTCGTCGCATCCAGCGGCAGCAACTCAAAGTATTGCGGCATTGAGCTAGTGACATATACGCGACCCGCGTAACGCTTCTGGGCTTCGGGGAGCATTTGGGCAATCTTAGCCGGCTCATCCACAACCAGCAGCTTAGTGGGCCGCTGGCCCGCGAATTGGCGCAGGTCCCCGGCAGGCATGGGCCGCACACCGGTGCGGCGGTAGTACCGCCACGCCCACTTGCTCATTCGCGGCACATACATTACGCCATCAAGGTAGTAGTGCAGATGTAATTGCTGCCGCACACAGTCCGCAACGATCTCGCCCGCTACGTCAGGCTCCAGCGATAGACTTCGCAGTGTCTCGCCCCTACCGGGCATTCTTATGACCGCCCCGTTGTAGCTGACAATCGGTGTCTCTACCAGCCCCAGGTGAGTTGCCACTTCGTCCGCCGAGGAGTACGGGCGGCCGGTACAAATAACTACCACCACCCCCTGCTCCTCAGCACGCTGAATAACCTCCAGATTGCGCGGCGAGGTGCTGTGGTTATCCACCAGCAGCGTACCATCCAAATCTACCGCAATTAGTCTTATTCCCGAGTCATTCATAACTGCGACTAGCTACTGCTCTTCCCTACCGCCTCAGTCAGTATATTTACGGCCTGCTGGCATTCCTCTTCACTGACGACCAACGGCGGGGCCAATCTAATTGTATGCTCGGCCAGCGCGTTGACCACTAAGCCCGATTCTAAGCAATGCTGCTGGACCTCTTTCGCCGATACCGTCTCAGCTAGTTGCACCGCCCGCAGCAGGCCTTTGCCGCGCACGTGGTCCAGTGCCCCGGTCTTGCCAAGCTGGTCGTCTACCATCTCCGCCAATACAGTCCCCATCCGCGCTGCATTTTCTACCAGGCTCTCAGACTCGATGACCTCCAAGGCAGCCAGGGCTGCCGCGCACGCCAGGTGATTGCCGCCAAACGTCGAGGCGTGATTGCCAGGCTCAAAGGCGGTCGCCACTTCCTCACGGGCCAGGCAGGCCCCAATCGGGAAACCTCCGCCCAGGGATTTGGCCAGAGTCATTATGTCCGGCTCAATATCCCAATGCTGATAGCCAAACCAGCGGCCCGTGCGGCCCAGGCCGGTTTGTATCTCATCCAATATCAACAGTAGTCCCCGCTCATCGCATAACTGCCGCACTCCCGGCAAGTAGTCATCATCAGGAACGTTGATGCCGCCCTCGCCCTGGATGGGCTCTAACATTACCGCACAAGTCTGGTCACCAATCGCCTCGTCCAGCGCCGGCAGATCATTGAACGGAACAAATTTGAAGCCGGGCGGCAGGGGATGAAACGGCTTGCGATACTTCTCTTGACCGGTAGCCGCCACGGTGGCCAGAGTGCGCCCGTGAAACGACTGCTCGGCAGTAATAATGTCCTTGTGGTCCTCGCCCAGGTTGATCCCGGCCCACTTGCGCGCCAGTTTTATGGCTGCTTCGTTGGCCTCGGCGCCACTATTGGCGAAGAAGCAGCGGTCAGCAAAAGACAACTCAGCCAGTCGCTGAGCCAGTTGGGCCTGGGGAGGAATGTAATACAGATTAGAGGTGTGCATAAGCTGGCCCGCCTGCTCAGTGATGGCCGCTACTACTCGTGGATGGCAATGGCCCACCCCGACCACGGCAATTCCCGCCACAAAGTCCAGGTATTCCTTGCCCTCCGCATCCCACAAGCGGCAGCCCTGGCCGCGGACGAAGGCCACAGGCAGCGGCTTATAGACCGGCATTAGGTACTGCTCGGTTAGGGTAATAATCTGTGGAGTTTGCACAATAAGCCTCACCGCGAAGAATCACAATATTGACCAGCAAACGATAAGCCTAGGCTGGTGAGCCTACCCAGGCGCGGTTAATCGGCTTCGTCTGACGAGGACCTCTCCACTTTTAGGTCTGCAATATCTGCGGGCAGACCGTTCAGTACCAGATCACTAACCAGGTAGACCTGTTGACTCTGGGAGGTACGACAATAATAGCCGACGCGCTCCGGGCCCAGATTACCGAAGGAAATCTTGAGCGGCTGGCGCTGCTCTTTCAAAGTCAGCGTGACAACCGTATGGGGAAGCGTCAGCCCATATTGGGCCAGATCATCGGGCTGCTCGTCCACGAACTCGGTAGCCGCCAGGTCCTGCATATCCCATATTATGTCATCAATCTTTGCTTGATACGGTTCGATCCCCGCCGGAATCTTTAGCACCCACTCGTCGCCCACTTTGGCCGCCTCAAAACTTAACCCCTTCTTCCGCTGCACCTTTATCTCGACCACATCAGCTTTGTTCAGTTCCACAAAGTGCTTGTCTCGCAGGTAAACGACGTCTCTACTTACATTGGCGAGCAGGTCCGCCGCCACGAGTAGGACCTCCGGACGGCCTTCGCTTTGGGTGTAGACCAATTCCTTAGTTTCCATATCCTCGGAGAATGGTTTTTTGACTTCTTTTTCGGTTTCCTTACCTATCTGCACCCGTATCGTCTTTTTGTTCTTCAGCACCAGGGTCACCACGGCCTGCGGTTGGTCCAGTCCGAACTTGCTCATATCCTCAGTGGGCTGCTCTAGGTCCCGCCCTTCGCCATCCCTCACTGCATTAATGACCGACTCCAGTGCCCAGCGGTCAGCCTTGGCATCCACCGGTTGACGCAGCCACCAGCTATCTGGCTTATCGGGCTCCGCCTTTTGGGCAACTATGGTCAGCTCCCCACGCTTTATACTAACTTCTTGTACATCCTCAGTCTTTAGGCCGGGAGCCAGGTTCGTCTCCCGCAGTTCATCGGGGTCTTTCTCCAGGTCGGCCTTGAACTTCAGCGGAATCAGGTAAAGCTGTGGCCGGCCGGAAATCGTGGCAAAGTACTTGCCGCCGACGGGCGTCGCGGCGCCCACTTTAATGGTTGTCGGTTTCTGCCGCGCGCCGGTGAATACTACGGTCATCACCGGCTGCTGCAGGCCGTAGTCAGGGTTGGTCACGTCGGCATCCTCGCGCGCCTCGGACTTCAGTTGGGCCACCGCCCGGACCATATTCTCAACTGTCTGCTTGTTGGCCAGCCCCAGGATCGGCGCGGTCAGGTACCAGTCTTCACCGCGTTTCTCCAGGGCAATTTTCTTATCCGCCCGTTCCACTTCTAACTTGCTAACTTGACTGGTCTGCACGGCAAATACTTCGCCCTTCTCAGGCACACGGCCGCGTTCAGCCGTTAGCACCCAAGCCAGGAGCACCGCAAATATGAATAATGCCGCAATCGTGTAACGGTAACGTTGCATAGCTGATCAACCTCGGCGGCGAATCCACCACACAATCCCACCACTTATCATAATAAGCAACGGAATCACACCCATCACAAACACTATGGCCAGTTTGCGCTGGGGATCGCTTAGGCTAACATAATTCGGAGCGAGTTGTTTGGGAGGGATAGAGACTAATTTCTCGTTCTCTACCAACCAGGCGATACTCTTAAGAACCATATTAGCCCCGCCCACCAGGCCCGCCTGTATTAGCCTATCCGTCATCATTATCGAACTACCGACCACCACCATCCGCGTGGCGGGGCTACCCGGTGGCGGTGAGGGCGGCATCCCCATTTGGGGCGACGGTGGTGGTGAGCTTTCATCAATTACTACTGCCATCACCAGCGGACCACTCCTCTCATCCGGGTCCTGTTGGACTGTGCCCTGGGGCGTGGTTTCCAGCCAGGAAGCACTGGACGAGGCCAGCAGCGGTTGCGGCTGGGGCTGCGGCAGGCGCGGCGCCCCGGGATACTCCGGCTCAGGTGGCTCAGTGTCCAGCTCAAAAGCCCGCGTGTCAGGCAGAGCAATAGCCTCAATGTTTCGTGTAATCTCGTGAGCGGCTGGTTCAACCACTACCGGCACCTGCAGCTGGCCCCAATAGCCCTGTTGCGGGTCCATCACTACGCCATCCAGGGGCATCACTCCATAGTCAATCAGGATCGTGGTAAGGCCCGGGGCAGGGGGTGGGTCCACGGCTATGAATAGCTTGCCCGCCCGACTAATGTAACTGTGCAGCGCGGCCAGCTCCTTTTTATGCAAGGGCTGCTGGGGGCCGGCAATCACCAGCACAGCGCAGTCGTCAGGAACCTTGGGCTTTTCCATAGTCACTAGGGACAGGGCCTCTACCTGGTACTGCTGATTCTCCAGGCTGCGTTTGACAGTGCCCAGCCCATCTGCCCCGCCACCCTGTAGCGGGCGCTCGCCGTGACCGCTCAGAAAATATACTTTGGTTTTCTCACCAGTCGTAACCGCGAGAATCGCCGAAGTGAGCTGTTCTTCACTGGCGCCGGTAACCTTTTCGGTCCTTTCCCCGCTCTTGACAATCACCGTGCCGTCCATTTGGACCTCGTATTCCTTGACCTTATCGAAATCCATCTGCGGATCGTACTTATGCAGTTTTATCCGGGGGGAGAGCATCTCATACTCGCGCAGCCGGTCGGAGATCTCTTCAGCGTTGAAATAATTAGGCGAGACAAAAGTTATCAACTCCACATCCTTATCAAGTGCCTTGGCGACCTTATGGGTCTGCTCAGACAGGGAATATCTCTTGGCTGCGGTGAGGTCTTTGCGAATGTGATGCCGGACGCCCACATAATTCACCAATACCAGAATACTCAACACCAGCAAGGCAAACACGGTGGAGTTGACGATCAGGCCAGCCCGGCGCCCGCTGAGGCACTGGCGCAGCGTCGCGAAGTTGACCACCATCCAGAAAGCGCCAAGAATTGCGCCGGCGACTAAAACTACTATCGGGCCGGTGCTGAAGCTCTTGGTAACAACCCACCATACCACAGCCACCAGCAGCACCGCTACCCCCGTCCAGCCGGCAATGAGGCTAGCGGTTGTCATCGGCGACCGCGGCGGTTGTCCCCCGGTCCGTCGCGGGTCCGCGATGGGACGCCGTGCCTGGGAATCTGCTGGTTCGGTTGACTTATCCTTTGACATCAAATATCACCCGCCTGAGCCTGCCTGTCTGGTCTAGGTTGCGCGCCGATTCTCCAGGCTGCGCACAGTCGCAAACAAGGCATAGGCAATCAGAGTCACAAAGTAGACAATGGATTTAGTATCAATTATGCCCTTGCTGAAATCCAGTAGGTTCTCCAATATCGAGAGGTGCTTGAAGACGTCTCCCAGCCTCGCAGTGACGGCATACGAGGCGATGCCAATGAACCAGAAAAGGACCAGGAAGGAAAACCCCAGCACCGCGGCGACGATCTGATTAGAAGTCAGGGAGCTGGCGAACAGCCCTACAGCGAGGAACGCCATCACCGCTAGCACGAGGCCGATGTAGTTAGCCAGCACCATTCCCCAGTCCAGGTCACCGCCGAGTTCGATGATCAGGGGGAACTGCAAGGTTATGATGAATATCGGCAAAACCAGGCCCAACGCCCCCAAATACTTGCCCATGACGATTTCCCAGTCTCGCACCGGTCGCGTCATCAGCAGTTCTATAGTGCCACTGGACTTCTCCTGGGACAGCAGGCCCATAGTCAGGAGGGGCACCAACAATAGCATCATAGAAACCATAAACCCGATTACTCCTCCCAGGTGCTCGGTCTGCGCCCGCGGGCTGGCCAGAATTAGTATCGTAAACACGTATCCGCTGACGCCCAGCAATAAAAGGGCTACCACATAGGCCAGCGGTGAAGCGACGTACGAGCGGAGCTCCTTGCCCGCAATGGTGAGCGCATTACGCATCTACCCCACTCCCTTCTCCTCGGTAGTCAATTCACGGAATACGTCCTCCAGCGACATCTCCACCGGGCGCAGCGCCAGCAGCCCCCAGCCGTGGCCGACGATGAACTCCGCTATCGGGGCACGTAGGTCAGAGCCGACTTCGGTATCAATATAGTAACTGCGGGCTTGTTCCCCCGGCCGCACCGCTGTAATCTGCGAAATATCCTGGAGCAGCCGCGGGATGGTTTCATTATCGTTTTGCACCCGCACCATCAGGGTCTCGGCCTGGCGGATTTGGGCGGTCAGCACCTCGGGCCGATCCACGGCGACAATCTGGCCATTATTGATGATCATCACGCGCTCACAGGTCATCTGCGCCTCAGGCAGGATATGAGTTGACAGCAAAACCGTGTGGTCGCCGCCCAGACTCTTAATGAGGTCGCGTACCTCGATTATCTGATTGGGATCCAAGCCTATGGTAGGTTCGTCCAGAATCAGCACCGGCGGGTTATGCAGCAGCGCCTGGGCTAAACTCACCCGCTGGCGATACCCCGACGAAAGCGTGGCAATGATGGAATCAACTTGACCATTCAGCCCGCAGCGGTCGGTAACATACTCCAATCGCTCCGCCAGTTCGGCTCTGCCCATCCCGTTCAGACGCCCACAGTAGCGCAGATACTGCCGCACGCGCATATCATTGTACAGCGCTGGACCCTCGGGCATATACCCGATACTGCGGCGGGTCTCCAAAGACTGCTCCGCCACGTCAAAGCCCGCTACCTGCGCCGTACCGGAAGTCGCGGGCAGATAGCCGGTAAGAATCCGCATAGTAGTAGTTTTGCCGGCGGCATTGGGCCCCAGGAAGGCGACTATCTCGCCTGTGGCCACTTCAAACGAGACGTCCACTATGGCCAGGTGAGGACCGTAGTATTTGGTCAGACCCTCTGCCTGAATCATACCAATATTTCCTCCATCGTAAGCTGCTGGGCTTTAGATAACAAAATCCGACCCGCCAGACTGACTAACCATCTCATATGCGCCATCGGCCGGCAGAATCGGTATACTGTACACCATGAGCAGTTGGGGTTACCAACTCAGTCAGGTAATGCCCAATTATACACCTGGCTTTCTCAAGCCGTCAACTTTCCCCTTATAAGAGACTGTTGCAAAACCCGTAGGAGCGACATTCTTGTCGCGATAGGTGTCTATCTTTGCCCAGCCAAACTAACACAATTTACTCTCGCCAGCCGCCCGTACTTACCTTTTGCAACACTCTCTATGAATTAACGGTATTGGCCGACATATTGTTCCCATCAGTCGGTGAGTAGTTGCTTCCGTTAGGTTCCACTAGCTGCGGCCATAACCTGGCCACCTGGTCGCGGGTATTGTCCAGAGAGCCTACCGCCTCAATCACATAATCGGCCCGGACTTGCCCTAATCCCAACTCATCGTGCAGTTCCACGCGGCGGCGGGCCTCGGCTCGGGGTAGTCCATCCCGCTGTATTAGCCGCTGAATCCTGACTTCAGTGGGAGCATCTACCAGCAGCAGCTTATCCACCAGCTCCCCCATCCCCACCTGCAGCAGAACCGCCGCCTCCACAGCTACCAGCGGCGGGGGATGGGGACAGTTGCGATATTCTTCGACACGCCGGGCAATTCCCGCCACCATCGGGGGGTGCACTAGCTTGTTAAGGAGCTGTCGGGCATCGGCATCAGCAAAAATCAGGTCGGCCAGCGCCTGGCGGCGCAGACTACCATCACCACTTATGAACCTATCACCGAAGGCTTCCCGCACTGCGTCCAGTTCCGGGCGACCCGGTTGCAGGATTTCTCGGGAGACGTCATCAGCCCGAATGGTGGCGGCCCCCAACTCCTCGAGGGCCGCTAGGACCACCGACTTTCCGGCTGCTATCGGCCCGACAACGCCTAATACCACCATCCGGGCACTGGGCTCCCCTATGCTTCGTTCTCCTGATTATCTTCCTCGGCTACCTCCTGGGCTACTGCCACGGCGGGTTCCTCAGTCGATTCCGCGCTGTCCTCCACGGGCATCTGTTCATCAACCTGCTCAGCCGACTGTTCAGTGACCTCTTCGGCTGCTTCGGCCTCATCCGCGAGGGGCCCGCTGGCCTGCTCGGCAGGTTCCTCAGCCGGTTCCACTCTATCCTCCACCGGCAACTGGTCACCAACCTGCTCAGCCGACTGTTCAGTGACCTCCTCGGCTGCTTCGGCCGCATCCGAGAGGGGCCCGCTCGCCTGATCGGCAGTTTC
>JAUWJN010000210.1 GCA_030607655.1 bacterium | reverse complement strand
ATAGGCCTCATTGGTAAAAGCATAGTCGGCATATAATAGGCGCTTGGCTTCCTGGAGGGTTTGCTCAGCGACCGGGGCCGCCCCCAGTCGCTCAATTTCTTCTAAGATGGCCGGGCGAGCAACCAGTTCTTTGTCCGGCTCGGTCACCACAGTGATAGTAAACAGACCGGGTTCCCTTTGCGTCAGAAACTGCACCGCACAGGAGATCGCTGACTGCTTTTCCCGGCACACATGCTCCTCCAGCCAGCCGCGGCTGCTCGCCCCAAGGATGACGTAAGCCAGGTCCATAGCACAAACTTCCCGCTTGGACGCGATACCCGGGGCATGCCAGGAGAACTGCAGAAAAGTGGCCCGGCTGTCTACCAACTCAACTTTAGTGCGTATCTCGGTCTGGCGAGGCTCGACCGGCAGTTGCGGAGCATTTACCTCCCTCGCCGGATACTTGTCAAAACTACTAGCAACCAGGGCCATAAACTCCTCTGTTTCCACATCACCTACCACTATGAGGGCCGCATTGTTGGGCACGTAGAAGTTAGCATAGAAGGGGGTCACCTCGTTGCTGGTCAGGCTGGCGACACTATCGGCAGTTCCCGGTATCGGGCGCTTGTACGGATGCTGGGTGAAGGCCAACTCCCAGATTAATCTGCCGAGCAGGCCGTCCACCAAGGTATAGCGGTCGGCCATCTCGCGGGCAATTATCTGCCGCTGGCGGGCCACCTGTTCTTCAGTGAACTGAGCGCCAAAGACGGCTTGTGCCAAGCGGGGTAGGACTTCCGGCAAAAATTCACTGGCTACGGCGACGGTAATCTGGGTAAAATCCCGCCAGGTGGCGGCATTGACATAGCCACCCATATCCTCAATCCACGGGCCCAAGGCAGTCCCGTCACCTGAATCTTCAAACAGCAGATGTTCGATCATATGAGCGACGCCTGTGTTTCCCTCGGTCTCGTCTACCGAGCCGGCTTTGATAACCACCGCTATCGCTACCACCGGCCAATAGGGCTCCTGCTTTACTATCAGCCGCAAGCCATTGCTAAGGGTAGCTTCCTGGATATGGGCAGGATCAATAATAGGCACGGCCACCGCCTGCCCCGCGATGACCACGGCCAGCAACAGCATCATCTTGATCGCTCTGTTAATCACCGGAAAATCAACTCTTCGCTCACGACGCCACGATCGTCTGAAGATACTTGGCTGCACTTGGACCGACTGTAGCCTCAGCATACCATCTTGGACAGCCCTCGTCAAGAATGCTATCATTTAGCGACGCAGTTGACGACAGTCGGTAAAATCAATATAGTAGACTATCATTGTGACAATCGGCACCCAGCCGCCATAATTCTCCTCGCCGAAACTCCAGCAATTCCCCTCTCCGGAACGGAGAGTCGCCGACCCGCCAAAGCCGCTATGGCGACGGCGCGGGGTTAGGGGTGAGGCCGCCGTTCAGCAGCGAGTGGTAGGGGAATTATCTGCGACCAGAAGTACCAAATGAAGGAGGAACCACTCCAAATGCCGAAGACCGACGAAGTGCAAAGTGAACTTGCCATCAACGGTGGCCCCCCGGCGCTTACCAGCCTAGAGGCCCCGTCCCAGCCCAAAGTCGGCACTGAAGAGTTTATGGAGCTGGCGGAGCTGTGGGGCTTCAGCGAGGAAGCAATCCAGGAGATTTATGAGACGATTAAGGACGAGGATTTGGGGGGCGGGCCGCACCTGACCCGCTATTACAACCCCAGGCCCTCCAAGGTGGACGCTCTGGAGAGAGAGGCTGCCGAATTCCTGGGCAGCAAATATGTGCTTGCTGTCCACTCCGGCACTTCCGCACTGGAGACAGCCTACGTGGCCGCCGGCATTGGTCCGGGCTGTGAAGTGATTGTCCCGGCATACACATTCTTCGCCACCGCCGCCGCCGTGGTCTCGGCCAAGGCCATTCCCGTCATCGCCGAGATTGACGAGTCACTGACTATTGATCCACGGGACGTGGCCGCGAAGATCGGGCCGAAGACGAAGGCCATCGTGCCGGTTCACATGATCGGAACGGTCTGCGATATGGACCCGATTATGAAGTTAGCCGATAAGCATAACCTAATCGTGGTGGAGGACGTCGCCCAGGCTTGCGGGGCGCAGTATCATGGCCAGCGCTGTGGCACGATCGGACATCTGGGCTGCTTCAGCATCAGCACCTATAAGTACATTGGGGCTGGGGAAGCCGGACTGGTGGCGACCGACGATGAGAAGTTATACATCCGCGCCCAGAACCACCACGACACAGCAGCGTGCTGGCGACCGGACCGCTACGCCCAAGAGCGCATGCCGGGTGAGCTTTTCTGCGGCACTAATTACCGCATGTCCGAGCTGGAAGGAGCGGTTAATCTGGCCCAATTTCGCAAGGCACCTGCGCGCCTAGTCCGGCAGCGGCAGGTTTATAAGAACTTAGTGAGCTACCTGCGTCCTCACCAGGACATTATTCCGCAACAGGTACGCGACTTGGATGGTCATGTGGGTTACACATTTGTTTTCTTCGCGCCCGCGGCGGCTCAGGCCACTCGGCTGGCCGAGGCGCTGCAGGCCGAAGGCGTGGGGGCCAATGTATTCACCGCCGGCGGTGCCCGCGACTGGCACATCTACAAATACTGGGAGCATATTCTGGAGCAGAAGTCCGCCACTGAGGAAGGCTGCCCCTGGACGTGTCCCTTCTACGATCAGGCCTTGCCGCCATACGCCGAAGATATGTGCCCGCGGACCCTGGAGTTGCTCTCGCGCGGCATCCGCATATCGCTCAGCGAGTGGCTAACCGAGAATGATTGCCGCCAGCTTGCCGGGGCAATCAACAAGGTCCTTGATGCTTTCCACGAACCCATTGCGGGCGCAAGCTGGCACGATATAAGACCGTCCGAGTAGCAGGTAGGCTTTAATGACCCATAAGGAACGCTTGACCATGGCGCTGGAGCGCGGTGTGCCTGACCAGGTACCGGTTACCTGGGAACTGGTCGGCCGCTTTGCGCACAAATTGACGGGCCGCAGCGACTTCCGGGCAATGTGCGATGCCCACCGCGAAATCGGCTCTTCCATCTTTAATTTGCAGGGCACCGGCCCCAACATTAGTACTCACCTCGGCCCGGGCTACAGTGAAACTGGCGAGAACATCCCTCAGAGTGACGGCTCTATACTTCATCGCCGCATCATTACTACTCCCCAGGGGCAGTTGTCCTCAGCAACTCTGACCAGGTTCATCCCTAATGACCCGCTGTTGCCCAAGGCAGTTGAATATCTTATCAAGTCCCGCGATGACTACCAGATTTATGCTGATTATATCGGCGAATATGTCCGCACCGCTGAGATTGATATTTCCCGGACACTGGAGGCTCGCGACTACATCGGCGACGATGGCCTACTCAATAGTTGGATGACCGACTCGATATACCATCTTGCTCAGTGTCGCCGCGATGTGGACTACATCGTGGACCTGATGGAAGTTCCTGACCTCATCGAGGAAGTGCTGCAGGCCATTGATGCTTACCAACAGATTCGCTTGCAGGCCTTCAATGAATCGGCTTCCGAGGTGCTAGTCTACGATATGTGCTGGGCATCTCTGGACTTGGTCAGCCCACAAATTGTGCGGCAGTTTATGATACCCCGAGCTAAGTGGGTCGTGGAGAATCTCGCCCCGGGCAAGTATATCGGCTTCTTCCAGAGCGGCCGCATCCGGGCAGTCGTGCCCGATCTGGTAGCGTGTCAGCCGCACTGTATCCAGCACTTCGATGTTCTGGGCGATTGCGACCTGGCGGAGATCAAGCGTAGCTTCGGCGAGGATATCTGCATTATGGGCAACTATAATCCACTGGTGCTGGCGCAGGGCACCGTTGAGGAGGCGCGCGCCGAGGCCCGGCGCTGCCTGGACGATGCTATGGCTGGCGGGGGCTACATCATGAGCACATCGGACGCGGTCCCCAGCGACGCCAGACCCGAGAATATGAAAGCGGTGGTGGAGACAGTCGCAAGCTATGGACGGTACTGACGAAGGCGCCTATCCCAGCGGCTGGTGGTACTACGCAAAGCTATGTGTCGGGAGGGATGCCCTATGCGCATCAGCGGTGTAGTGGAACAACTGTTTGACAATCGGGGGTCAGATGTGGTATCATCCACAACATGAAGCTTGTAGATATTTACGATCCGATACATAGCTTCATCCCGGTCAACGAACTCGAGATTGCCATTCTGGACTCTGAGCCCCTTCAACGTCTGAGGAATATCCGCCAATTGGCGACAGTCCACTACGTCTTCCCGGGTGCAGAACACTCTCGATTTGGGCATTCGTTAGGTGTGATGCACGTTGCCACACAGATGTATGATTCCCTCAAACAAAAGGGCTGTCTGGCAAAGCTCGGCCTAAATGAGGATGAGGAGGATGAGTTAGACCGCTACCGCCAGCTGTTACGCTTAGCCGCCCTTGTACATGATGTGGGACATCCTCCTTTCTCGCATGCAGGTGAAAGCGGAGAGTTACTCGCAGACGGGCGAAGCCACGAATCCTATACATGGGACATCGTCGCAGAGAGAATTGATCCGATCCTACGTGATCGTCCCGCCAATACACTGGGAATCACTAGCCAAGAGATCTGTGACGTCCTACGAGGTACGGAGATCACGCAGATGGGGATCGTGCTTGGCCAGATGATTGCAGGTGAGCTTGATGCAGACCGAATTGACTATTTGATGCGCGATAGCTACTATACTGGTGTGCCATATGGTCGCTTGGACTATCATCAGTTGATTAGTGCTCTCACAATCATTGATATGGAGAGCGTACAGGCTGATGAGACATCAGAAGTTACGCCGGGCAGGTTTGGGTTGGGGATAGAGGAACCAGGTTTGCACGCGGCGGAAGGACTGCT
>JAUWJN010000063.1 GCA_030607655.1 bacterium | reverse complement strand
GCGGAGGTTAGACCTTCATAAATTGTGCTCTGATCGGAGGATTCGGGTCGCTGTTGCAAGTCGCTTAATTGCGCGGATAAGGTTCCGGTGGCCTGCCGCAGCAGATCTAGTAGAACTTGCTCCTCACTTCGCTTCCGCCGCCGTTGTACGGCGCGGTCGGCCACCTCAATTGCCTCCTCAATGCCAAAGGGCTTGGTCAAATAGTCAATAGCCCCGTGGCGTAGAGCCTGCTGAGCACTTTCCACTGCTGCATAGGCAGTGATCATAGTAACTTCAATGTCCGGGTCTAGTTCCTTTATCCGGCGGAGGACCTCAGTGCCGTCCATCTCGGGCATTTTGATGTCTAAGAAAACTACATCGGGGCGGTGTTCTTTGACTAGCTTCAGGCCTTCCAATGCCCCCGCCGCCAGGTAGACTTCGTACTTGTCTTTGAGTATCATCCGCAAAGACTCCCGCGGGCCTGTCTCATCATCAATTACTAAAATCTTGGGAAGCTTCATATAGTTTCCTTCCTCTGCTGGGGTATAGCGCCTAAGACGGTGACCGGGAAAATTACCCGGAATTCCAAGTGTCCGTCCTCGGCTTCAGCCTCTACCTTCCCCCCTTGGTTATCAATAATTTTGCGGCTAATAGCGGGGCCAAGGTCCGCATCAGCTTGCTGTAAAGCGTAAAGCGGATCGAAGATTGCTTCGGGAACTGTATCGTCGCCCCGGCTCAATCGTTGCATGGTCACGCAGACGCTGTCGCCTAACTCGGTTTCATCTTGGGTGACGCCTACATGAACTGGTGAGCCGTTCTCGCCTCGCAAGTGGCGGAGCAAGTACGAAAGAGCCTCTCTAGTGGGTGCCGGGTCAGCCACTACCCGGGGCAGAGGCTCATCAATGTCGAGCTCGCAACCTGGCTGCTGTACTTGATCAGAGCTATCTACGTGACTAATAGCCTCTTCCACCAAGCTTTCCAAACGCACCAGTTCAAAGTTAGGCTCGGGCTGTTGAACCATCTGTACCATCTTATTGACTAATTCGTTGAGCCTATGTATTTCGGGGACCACCGTATTGGTCCAGAAATCGGTTATCCCTTCGTCAGGCTGGGGAAGACTTGCCAGCTCCGCATAGGTCGTGATGGCCTGCAAGGGAGTCTTGACCTCATGAGCGATACTGCCGACAAGCTGTGTGAGCATATCCAACCGCTCGCGCCGATGACGCTCGGTGGCCAGGGCAATTTGAGCGGTAATGTCTTCCAAGAGCATTACGCTGCCGATGGAAACACCATTATCATCGAGCAGGGGCGAGGTGCTGACGCGGAGAGTTGATTCCTCTCCCCGTATGGTAACCTCCTGGCCAGTTACAGCTTCATGGGGTGAATGAAATGCAGCATGCAGATAGTCTCCCAGTGGGGAGGGCAGGCAACGCAGGTCGGCGCCCACGACTTGTTCCTGGGGTAATTGGAGGATTTGGGCCGCGTAAGGATTACAGACGGCAATCCGCCCGTCTTGGCCCAGCGTGATGACCCCACTGCTCATTCCCGATAAAATACGTTCCATATACGCCTTACTGCGCCGTAGTTGCGCGTGGAGTTTGAAGCTCTGGGCTTGGAGGGCGACGTGGTTAGACAGCAGAAATAGGGTTTCCAACTCAGGGGGTGAATACGGTGTTCCAATAACCTTTTCCCCTAGCATTAATAGCCCCGCCAGCCGGCCTTCAATCATCAGGGGCACAGCAACCTGGGCCCAGAAGACATCTAGTTCACGGGCCAGGCCGACGGCCAAAGTGCTATCCGGCCAATCGGCTAACTCACTTCTGGTCAATACTCGGCAGTTATGGTGATACCACATTGGCAGGCTATCGGTGGGTAATAGGCGGCCTTGGGCTACCAGCTCGGGGGCTGGGCCCTGGGCAGCGTAGACGGTAAGATACTCGTTGTCTGGTGCTCGCCACAACAAGCAGTAGCTGGCACAGTGGACAAATTCGACAACTGCCTCCACATAGGTGGTCAGTAGGCGGTCAGTATCAAAGCTTCCCGCCAGGCCCGACATTAGCCGATGAAATACCTCCGGCTCAGGTGGTGATGAATGCGGCAAGGCCGAGGCACTGCTAGGCGGGGAGGCTTGCAGTTGGGTAGTATTAGCTACCAGCGTGGCTTTCTCGATCGCGCCGGTAACTACCTCAGCTATCTCGGCGGCGGTTGCCGATGGCCGGAGCCAGAAATCAGCAACCAATAATTCCTCGGTGCGAATCTGTTCTATGACGGCCTCGGGCGCCAGACAAATACGGACGGCGGCGGGTGCTGCTTGGCTCATCTGCTCATAGTTTAGTAGCCGCTGAGTGGTTAAGGACTCCATCGAGCTGACTATAATAGATATGGGCACCGACCGCACTAGCTCCCTGGCCCGGGCGCTATCCGCTGCCTGCAGGACCATCGCCCGGTCGGCTACCCGGCTACTAATCTTATCTATCCAATCTGCAGTGAGTCCGGTTAGTAAGACGGTCGTCATACTATCCATCTCCATTATCAACGCTGTCCGCCTCAGTTTTGATGGGCAGCTCCACTATGAATTCTGTGCCATCGCTGGGGGCCGAGCGCACTTGAATCGTACCGCCGTGCTCTTCAATGATGGTCTGACAGATGGCTAATCCCAGGCCTGTTCCCCCAGGCTTTTGGGAATAGAACGGCCGGAATATCTGTTCGATTTGACTGGGAGGAATATAACTAGCAGAATTGTACACTCGGATTACCACGCGCGGATTTCCTTCGGCATCCGGACCCTCTTCGGTAGTGACCTTAACCTGGCCTCCCTGTGGTTCGGCCTCAACGGCATTGGTGATCAAGTTAAGGATGGCCTGATGCAGCCGGCCTTCATCCCCAATGGGCTGATAGCTGATAGGGACCAGAGCAGCGGACAGAGCTATCTGTTGGGACTGGGCCCGGGCTGACATCGCCCGCACTACCCCCTCACAAAGTACGCTTACATCAATCTCCTCGGTCACTGCATCGGCGGGTTTGGATAGCATCAATAGTTGAGTGAGTAGTTGTTCGATCCTATGGATCTCGTCCTGAGCTGTGATCAGGAAATCGGAACGGAATTCGGCATCATCCCAATGGGTAGGCAGTAATTCAGCAAAGGTACGAATGGCCACCATGGGGTTGCGAATTTCATGGGCCATGCCGGCTGAGAGGACGCGAATCAGGGCCAGCCGTTCGGCCTCCTGACGCTCCTGTTCCAATTCCTCGACGATAGTGAGATCGCTGATAACGGCCAGCGCCCCTTCTGGGGAGCCGGGGGACCCGCCCCACGTTGACGTGCTGCAAGCTACGGGTACTCTTTGTCCGTCAGGTTTTTGTATGTCAAAACGATATCCCGACCGCGGGTGATAACCAGTCAGCGCGGGGCGCAAGCAATCGGCAATATTCTCCGGCAACAGTTCCAGCTTGTGGTCAATTACCTCATCACGACTCAGCCCCAGAATCCGTTCGGCCGCCGGATTACATAAGACAACGTTTTCCTGGGCGTCCACAGCGATTACACCACTTTCCATTTGCCGCAGGATGTTTTCGTTATACTCTTTCACCTGTACCACTTCTGCGTAAAGCTGGGCATTACGCAGCGCCAGGGAGGCCTGAGGCATCATATTACGCAATGTCTCCAGCTCCTCAGCTTCATACATTTCGCCGGATTGCTTCTCACCGATACACACCAAACCCACCAGTTCATCTTCCCACAGCATAGGGGCCAACAGTTGCGTATCAATTTCCTCCATAGCTGCCGCTATCGGTTGGGCTTCAGCCAGGGAGTGAAATCGAAAAATCTGGGCGCGATGTAATAGGTTGCGACTGGCAGATACCGCCTGCACCAGGATATGCTGTGGGGATAAGCTCTCCGGACAATTTACGGGGGTACCATTCTCAGCCGCAAAGTGCTCGGACCGACGAATAAATTGGCCGGCGGAGCCGTCTTTCATAAATACGCTGACCTGAGTAGGACGAAACATACTTAGTATTGTGTCGGACAAGAACTCAGGTAATTGGTCAGCGTCTAGTGTCCGTAGGATGGCATCGGAAGCATGCCGGAACGACTCTTCTAACTGATTTTGAGGCAAGAATGTGCGATCTAGGGCCTGCCGAATGTAGAGATGAACGGGTACGACTATTATGCCCATCACGATGCCGGTTACCACGTAAGCCAATACTGTAGGAATATTGTGGACAGCAAACGCCGATTCGGCAAATATGATGGCCAGGGCAAATAGGCGCGACACCAGCCCCGGTCAACAGATAGGCGGTTGTCCGATAGAGGGCTACCTTGGGCTTGACAATATGGTGTTTGGCAATGGCGTAAGCCATGCCGGAGATGATAAACACGTACGAGGCCGGGCCCCAGCGGCTGAAATACGTATTCTGCCACACCAAGGGCAGTACCACCATAGTCACGATGGCGCCCACCTGGCCGATAAGCAGGCCGATGAGCATATAAATTACCTGAACACGTTGCAAACCGGTCAGGCGCTGCACTTTACGCAGCAGCACAGCATCAGCCCACAGCGTAATTGTCATTGTGAACAAGCCGAAGACGATAAATGGCCATCCATATATAACCAGGACCGTGCCCTGCGCCAATTCGACTGACGTGTACAGGTTGGGCGCTAGCGCGACGGTGCTTACTATCAGGCCGGTGGTATATAGGACAACTCGCTGTGCCCAGGGTGCAGCCTTGATACGTTCCGGAAACACCCAGGCCAGGTCAAGACCACTGCAAATTGCTATGGCCACTACTGGATGAGTTAGCCTTAACCACATAGTCGCGTCGGCCGCCGAAGCAGCAGATTGAATAAGATAGTTGAGGATCACCCAGCCACTAACGGTGAAGGCATGCACGGCAAATATCCGGTTCCACACCCGGTCCGGGGCCCGGTGGTAGACTATTACAGCGAGGCCAATGAAGATGACTGAGACTGCCAGTAGAACGCTACGGGCTATCACCGATATTTTTCCCTCAGTAGTTGTTCCCGTACAACTTATTTTTCTGCTCTGACAGGTACAAACAAGCCCCCGCCCAGCACCAGGTACGCTAAGCGAACTTACTGATTATCAAACAACCGTGAGTTCCCCCAAAGCTGTGCGAGTTCATCATAATGCAATCAACCCGCGCCTGGCGGGCGTGGTTGGGAGCATAATCTAGATCGCATTCCGGGTCAGGTACATGATAATTGATGGTAGGTGGTACCAGGCCAGTGCCAAGGGTCAAGCACGAACTCACTAGCTCCCACGCCCCGCCCGCGGCAAAAGGCTGACCAGTGCAGGATTTTATCGAACTTACGGGTATATTGTAAGCTCTCTGTCCCAGCACCATCTTTATCGCCTGGGTCTCAGCAATATCATACTGTTTATTGCCAATGCCATGCGCGCAGACATAGTCTATCTCTTCAGTACCCACTTTGCCATTTAGAAGTGCCAACTGGAAGGCATGGGCTAGCTCGTGCCCATGGGGAACAGCCGCTATCAGATGCTGCGCTTCGGTGGCCGAGCCGTATCCGCGGACTTCAGCATATATATGGGCACCCCGGTCCATAGCGTGTTCTGCCGTCTCCAGTACCACCGCGCCCGCCCCTTCGCTGAGCACCAGTCCATCGCGAGAATCATCGAAGGGACGCGAGGCCGCCTGGGGTGGGGCGTTATGTGAACTGAGCACCCTCTGCCGGCACAACGTGGCCATCCCAAAGGCACTGATTGGGGCTTCAGTTCCCCCAGCTACCATTACTTGCGCCTGGCCGCAGCGCATTACTTGGGCGGCGGTGGCCACCGCATCTAAGCTCCCCACGCACCCCGTTGCCGAAGTGGTGTTAGGCCCTTTCATCCCTAGCTCGATGAACACGTGGCTGGTGGCAGCGTGCGGTGCTGTTTGGGTGGGAGATGTAATCTCTAAAGTTTCGGCACCGTACTTTTCATAGTGATGGTATACTTCGTCGGTGATGTTACCACTGCCCGCTACGCTGGTGCCGAACACCACCCCCATCTTAAATGGGTCAACCTTGCCCAGGTCAAGGCCGGCATCCTCCACTGCCAGGCGGGCAGCAGCTACGGCAAAGTGAGCAAACCGCCCCGCCTTGCGGGCATGCTTCGGGGACATATAGTCAGCGGGGTCAAAATCGGCGACCTGGCCGGCAATCTTGCAGTACAGGTCAGAGGTATCGAACGAGGTTATCCAGTCAATGCCGGACCGCCCCTGCACCACTGCGTCCCAGAAGGCGTCCTTGCCTATGCCGTTAGGAGCCACTACTCCCAAACCAGTAATGACTACCCGCCGCCGAGGATTTGTCAGCGACAGACCCATATTGGCTTCTTCCTTTAGTGTAGCGAATGGTGTAAGTGATGCTACTGTGAATCGGGTCTCAGTAAATGTGAGCTAGCAGGCTATTGAACTATCCGGTCCTTCCCCTTAATCTGACGAAGTTTAGTACGACTGCCGCAGTTAGTCAACGCCTAAAGACTACTTCCAGGAGCGTCTCACCTCAAATTGATGAGTATCCGAGCCGCCTACGGCTGCCCCTACTGAGTCGTCGTTCCAGTCACTGACAAAGGCATACTCAAAGGACCAGTCCTGGCTAACAACGCCCAACCCCAGGGACAGAGCGCCATCATTGGTGCCTAGCCGTACCGCCCAGTTCTCGTCCACTTGGACTTCCGCACCCACTCTTATGCCGGCATCACCTATTTTCACGCCCGCTCCCTCCGTGGTTAGCTGCTGCCATTCAATCGCGCCCAGTACCCGGTCGCTGAGCCGTCGCGAAATACCAATGGCCATTTCCTTGGAGGTAAACCCCGCACTAGCACTTCCCCCTACCATCGGGCCGCTTGCCGTCACGTCTTCATCGTACTTATCAAAAACAAATCCCGCCCAGCCGTCGTCATCAAACTGATACAAAGCTCCCAGGCGGAAGCCGAAATCAGCTTCGCTTTCTATATGGGCCAGCAGATCGCCGGTGAGGGGATTGCGCAGATCAGTGGCGGTGCGAAATACCGGCGACATACCGATGCCCACGATCCAGGTTTCGCTGAGCCGACAGCCGTAATGAACTGCCAGGTCATCTTCGTTAATAGTCACTAGAACTGGTCCCCCCGGCGTCGCCAACGTACCCGCGCTGCTATCCAGTTCAAACCAGGTAACTTGCCAGCCCCGCCGATTGGCGTCCAGGGGCGCAGCCGCCGAGAGTTGCATGCCTGTCAGGTCTAAGCCTGAGTCAAACTCGGTGAGCGAGAGGCGGCCTACGGCGTGGGACGATTCTAGAGTACCCGCAAAGGCCGGATTGCCGAAACCGGCATCTTTGATACAGGTCACGAATCCGCCCATTCCAAACAGCCGAGTGGTCGTAGCCGTAGGCAGAGCAAATAAATGAGGGAGGGCATATGTGTCCAGGCCTTGGGAGAAGATCGGGGTTGGGGTCACCAACAAACTGCCAATGAGAACCAATACCCACACACTTCGTCTGTGCTTCATCGTTGCTGCCTCCGATGCTATGATGTTGTGCTATGATGGGGCATCGGCTTGTCGGCCTGTGCCCATACCTGATTCAATGTAGTGTGTATTATACACAATTCTACGGTAGTTTGCAAGCGGATAAGCTGATATGGCAACGTATCTGAGGAGGAACCTGGACACTGAGCGACGAAGAATGGCAGAAGTCACCGCCGGTCGCCTAGTCCAGGCTATCTAATCTGGGTTATGAGGGGCAATCTGGGACCGGATATATGTCTAGCTTCACACGGCAATATTTATACAATTGCGTACAGGAGGCATAAATGGAAGTACTATTAGTCCGCCATGGGGATCCTGACTACGAGAACGATACCTTGACTGAGACTGGCCACCGGGAGGCTGAGCAGTTGGCCACCAGCCTTGCGGGTCAGCAATTAGAGAGCATCTACGCTAGCCCGCTGGGACGGGCCCAGGATACGATGCGTTATACTGCTAACCTTACTGGTGTGGAGCCCGTTACCTTGGACTGGCTCCAAGAGATCAGTGCACCCCCGGTTGATGGCCTTTGCGCCTGGGAGTTGCCCGGCCATTATTCCCTCTCCGCAAACCCATTGCCTACTCTGGAGAACTGGAGCGAGGAATCAGTGTTTGGCGAATCCTTCTTGCCCTTCTACGACAGAATCGCCGCGGGGTTTGATGAGCTGATGTCTACCTATGGATATAGGAAGGCGGGGAATATGTATCGCGTTGGCCGGCAGACAGGGCAAAGAATCGCGCTATTCTGTCACAAGGGGACAATTCTGACCTTATTGAGTTATCTTCTTCATTGGCCCCCGCCGCTCATTTTCGTGCATTTGCAGATAAGCCCCACCGGGGTTTCGCGGCTGATATGGCAGCAAGCCAACGAACACTGGGCGACCCCCAAGTCGCAGGTGCTGAACGACCTCTCTCACCTGAGGGACCGTTAGCCTGCGGCCCAGGCATCAGTCTTATTCTTCGGCGGGGACCTCCACCTCCACCGGTACGACTACTTCCAACGGCCGGGCCCGATCAGTAGACCTTATCTGGTCGGTAGCTGCCAGGATGCGACAGGTGGCCCGTCCGTCCCGGAAGGAGACTACCACAACTTTGGCAACCAGTCTATCACCCCGATATATCCCGTACTCAGTCCCCGGAGCGGGGCGATTACCAGGCGGGAAGCTAAGTACTATCGTTGTCTGCTCTACGGGAACTGCGGCCGGCTGGCCCGGCACTGTGGGCCGGATGGCGTCCAAGCGCTTGACCAATTCATTGGCCGCGCTATCGGCTGCCGCTCCGCCCAACGAATCCGTTACCTTGCGAATGTTGTAACCGCCGCCTATCCAAGATATCGTGGGGAAAACCACGGCTAACCTGCGCAATTTGGACTTCTTGGTGGTAATAGCTCCTATCGGGTGAATTACGCCGGTACTGGTGTCCACGATTTCACCATTGAGATGAAACTTGATTTTAACCAGGCCCCCGATAGACAAAAAGCCAATATGAACAGCGGCGTCGATATCCTGGACGTCAACACGGGCGGTGAGTTTGAGCAAGGCGGTGGCGCCATACAACTTGTTGCGTTGCGGGGCGGTGGTCGGGTCAACGCCAGGCAGATTCTGCTCCCGCTGTATGGCCTCCATGGTCTCTCCCCGCGCCAGCACCGTCCAGCCATCTTCTGCCAGCTTCTGTTCCAGAAACGCCGGCAGCCACTGCCGCAGTTCATAGGCATAGCGGCCCTGCATTTGCAGTTGGAGGACCGCAACTCTCTGAGCTGGAATAGCCTGGGCGGCGGAGACCTCCAGGGGCTCGATTTCCTCGGCTAACGCCGGGAGGGCGAGGGTGAAAACTACGAGACAGAAGCCAATTAGCAGTAATCTGTTCATTTCATCATCCCCTTGGCCAATCGTTTAGCGCCTTTGCTTACTATTATGGACGCTTCAGCGCCGTTTTGGTTTCATTTTAGACCCACTATCTGCCGATGTCAATCGGATATTTATTGATGACCACCTGGTCTGGCCGTAATATCTTCTCCCAACAATTTCCGTCGCCGTATGAAGTCGAGCCGGCGACGGCGGAGGAGTTTCACCCTCGGCGGCGAAATCTGAAGACAAATGTACACACTAATTCTGAAAAGGATGACGACCAATGGGTGATGTCAGCAAGTTAGCTATCAACAACGGTGAACCCGTTACTGGCGAGGCCTTCCCCCCCTGGCCATATTTCACGCCGCAGATGATCCAGGCAGCCACTGAGCCGCTGAAGTCGGGCAAGTGCAACTACTGGACGGGGCCTGTGGGGATGGAATTTGAGCAGAAGTTTGCCGAATGGTGTGGGGCCAGGTTCGGCATCAGCACCTCCAGCGGCACTACCGCCTTGCATACTGCTATGGGGGGCCTGGGTATCGGCCCGGGGGACGAAGTGATCGTTCCCTCCTATACCTTCATTGCCTCCTCTATGTCGGTGGCTCAGGC
>JAUWJN010000024.1 GCA_030607655.1 bacterium | reverse complement strand
CAAACAAAAGGGCTGTCTGGCAAAGCTCGGCCTAAATGAGGATGAGGAGGATGAGTTAGACCGCTACCGCCAGCTGTTACGCTTAGCCGCCCTTGTACATGATGTGGGACATCCTCCTTTCTCGCACGCTGGCGAAAGTGGCCGGCTGCTCCCGAAGGAAGCAAAAGAAAAGCACGAATGGTATACACGGCGCATTGTGGAAGAGAGAATTGGTCCGATCATCACCAACCACCCGGCGAACAAGTGGAACATCACTCAGGAAGATATTTGCGCCCTCCTGCAGGGCGCAGAGCCTTCACCTCTTGGGAGTGTCCTCTGGCAGATGATTGATGGGCAACTTGACGCAGACCGAGTTGACTATTTAATGCGCGATAGTTACTATACTGGTGTGCCATATGGACGCTTGGACTACCATCAGTTGATCAGTACTCTCACAATTATCGACATGACAAGCGTCGACATCGATGCCCAAACGATCAGGTTCGCGCTGGGAGTGGAGCAGCCAGGTCTGCACGCGGCGGAAGGACTGCTCATTGGACGATACTTTATGTTTAGCAACGTGTATTTCCACAAGACGCGGCGAGTCTTTGATTATCACCTTTCCAATGTGACTCGACGGATACTTGAGGAAACGGATGGGACGAAGCATTATCCGACCGACATCAGCGATTATCTAAAATGGGACGACTCAAGAATCATCGCCTGGATGGGCCAGAACCCATGCAATGAGGACGTGCGTGCTATCTGCCATCGGAAGCATTTCCGGCTTGTAGACGAGACCCACGAACACGCACAGGCAGACAAACTGCAGGAATTCCAGGACAAGTTCGAGCAACTGCCAACTCATCTTAGGGGGGCGTGTTGGGTGGACACGGCGCAGAAGGCAATGCACAACTTCGACGTCGATTTCTGCGTCCAGCCGAGAGATGATAGCAAGCCGCCTCAAAGGATTCAGGAACTGTCCAGTCTGATCAAGAGTTTGCGCACCATAACTCGCAGGCGCCTCTATTGTGCGCGCGACAAACACAAAGAAGTTGCCCATGCATGGGACAAAAAGGGAGGATAACGATGAGAACAGAAGACCGATGGCTGGACGTTCTGCGTGTCATCCATATGGCAAGGAGCAAAGCAGGTTATGTCAACAAGACCCGGCTACAGAAGCTGGTTTACTTTGCACAGGAGATAGGTCAGCTCCCAACCAACTATAGTTACGCAATCGACTACTATGGGCCCTTCTCCCGGGAGTTGGCCAGTGATATGAGCTTCCTTGACGCGGCGGGCTACATGCACTATTTGCTCGGCGCCAGCGGTGACCAAGAGATTAGACTGACGGAGCAAGGGGAAGCGCTAAGCAGTGGTGCAACAGAGGCAGCCCAGGGGAGGCCGTACGCCGGTGTGATCGGGCAGTTGGCGGACCTGCATGCCGAAAAACTTGGCCTGCTGGCCACTGTCCACTTCGTACACCAGTCCGGCGGGCAGGACAGGAAGCGGGTGGTAGATTTAGTCGCCGGGCTCAAGACCGTGTCACCGGAAGGAATAGAGAGAGCGTACGACGAGCTTGAGCAATTGGGCTGGGTGTAGGACGCGGCAGAATCAGCCATAGCATTCAGCCTCCAGCCTTCACCGGCACGTGCTCGGTCCACAACGCGGCTAACTGGGCAGTAGTGAACAAATCTACTTGATTATGGTATAAGATGAGACGTAGTTGGCTATCGTCGCCGGTGGCGACGTAATCGTGATAGGCCCGGGGGATCTGATCGCTGGGAATGTCGTCGCCGCGCTGCCGGCCACATAGATGCAACTCCAGAGTTTGCAGGCAGCGGTCGGGTACACCCGTCTTCAGCAGCCGCCGCGCCGTCAGTAGAACATCCCAGTGGTGCTCGACGTTGATATCGTAGTCAAGGCGATGGTAGCGGATTCGGTCGCAGATGTAGGGCATATCAAATGACCGGCCGTTGAAGCTGATCAGGAGTTGCGTTTCTCTCAAAAGATCCGCCGTAGCAGCCAACACCGCAGCTTCTTCTGAATAATCGCGCGCCAGGAGCTGGTGCAGGTGAGGCCCGTCAGCACCCAGGTGCAATATTCCCCCTAGAAACAGCGGCAGTGAGGATAGGCCAGTGGTTTCGATATCTATAAAGGCCACCTGGTGAGCCTGGTGGAAAGAAAACCGGGGACGACTAGCCAGGGCTGCAAAGGACTCAGAGGCCACAGCCTCGGCCCACTCTCCGCTCCAGGAAGGCTCCAACCTGGCGCTGAAATACCGTCCCAGTTCGCCGGTAACCTCGCGACCCGCGGGGAGCTGGCCGGGGGCGGTAACGACCTGCACGGGCGTTTCCGGTTTGGGTTCTGCCGCCCGCTCCTGGGGGGCCGAGGCCGGGGAGCGGCTGCGCAGCGCCGCCAGTTTCCTACGGATTTCACGTGAGAGTAGCATCGCTAATCGTTGTACTGTTAGCCGCCTAATGCTGAGGCCAAATCCTGCAATGTTTGCTGTTCCTGCCGGGCAATGCTCTCCGCATCCTGGAGTATCTGCGTCCAGGTCTCAGTATCCCCCGCCGCCGGCGGAGAACTCGCTTGCGCGATAGCGGTACCTAACTGCTGCCACTGCTGAGCTAAGCGTTCATAACTTTGGCTAGCGGCGGCGAGGGCGACTGATGCCGGAGAAGGCACCGCTAGCCGTGGGTTACCCAGATAGCGGGCCGCAGCCAGGCGGGCAGCACTGAGCGGGGGGATGGCCTCTTCTGCCCACTGGTGCAACTTGTCCCGGGATGCAGTAGCGTTGGCCGGCAGACAGTCGCGAATATAGTCCAAAAATGCCTGATAGCCCGCCCGGCCCGCGGGCGAGCCCAGTAGTTGGGCTTGACCCAAGGCCAACGTCGCGCGCAGAATAGCCGCCTTGGCTAGGGCAGTCGGCGCGGGCCGCTGCCGGCGGGTAGTCAGCGAGAACTGATAGCCCGCCTCCAATCCCGGCTCCCATAGCTTCGGGAACACAGCATCCGTCCACTGCTGAGCGAACTTGTCTTCGCTGACCACCACGTTATTATGTCCGGGCAGGGCTAGATATATCTGTTTTTCGGCCGGCTTGTAGCCAGTTATCAGCGCCGCCCGCGCATGGGGCTTGCCATAGCTTATCAATAGCGCGCGGTCATTGTGCAGAGTTGTAGTCACCGCCGCCAACGCGTTAGTCATCTCCGCGAAGGTCCACAAGTTGTGGCCAAAGCCCAACTCCTCGGCGAGGAGGGTGAGCGGATGGCGGTAGAAGTGCTGACTGGCCTGGGGCTTCTCAATATCGAAACAGAAAGTGAAGGCCAGGCCCGAGACTACCATTACCTCATCCAACGAGACTTGGGCACCGGCTTGTTGCAGCAGCGATCGGGTAGCCGCCAGCAGCTCAACCGCCGGGCGCTGGGGATGGGGTTCAATCGGGGCAACCGCCTGGAGCACGTGGGCCTGACGGCGCTGCTGCGCCAGGTGCTGCTCGTCCTGCTTGGCTTTGACGTCGTAATATAGCCAGCCGACCGCCTGGCGCGCTTTAGCTGCCGCCGCCGTATCCGCGTACTGCTCAATTACCCGCTCGTAGAGCTCGAGTGTCTCCTCAGACTCCGAGGATTCATCGCGGGCGATATTAGCCAGCATCAGGATCGCCTCAGCAGCGATGGCGCGCTGGCTGTCAAACTGCTTGGTTATGGCCTCACACTGCTGGCGCGCCTTTTCTGTGTCACCAGCATCATAGTACGTCCCGGCCACCTGGAGCCATCCCTCAGCTCGCAGGCGCAAATCGTCGGGAAAACGCTCATCAATTTCCCGGCAGGTGGCAGCCACCATGTCAGGACTGTGCAGATGACGTCGTCCGATGTAGATTATCCACAGTAGCGCATCATCGGCGTAATTGCTATTAGGATACCTGTCCACCAGATAGCGATAACTCTGCACCGCCGCCGCCGGGTTGTCTAACTCCTCGCGATATAAATAGGCCAGCTTGTACAAGGCATCATCGGCCAGTGGGTCGGTGGAGCATTCATTGACAATGCGATTATACTCGAGGGCGGATAGCTGGTACTTGCCCTGGGCAAAAAAAGCTTCGGCCCGTCGGTATAGCCGCTGGGCGGGCGTGGAACAGCCGTAACTGCTCAGCAGGACTGCGATAGCAATTAGGGCAGTTGCCCACCGCAGGGGCTTGTCTGCCAAGCGGCCACTCACAAACTCTGCACCTCCTCCAACACCAGGACGATGTGCATCAAGCCCTCACGATTGTAATCAGAGCTATCCCAGGCCGCAGCTCGCGCCATCGCCGCCAGCCTTTCACTCTGTATGCGCTGTTTGATATAGCGCAGGTGTTGCAGGTCAGCCAGGCTAGGAGTGTTAGCGATCTCTTCCAGGACCAGACCAATGCGATGATAGGCCTGGGCGCGGGGCCGGTCAGCACCTTCCGGGTCAGCCAGTTCGGCGTAGGCCTGGTGCAGCGTGGCCGTCAAGCCGGCCTCAATAATACGTTGTTGCAGACACTGGAATTGCACTTGGGGACCTTTGGCTATCACCATGCGACCGTATAAGCCACTGCTGATGCCCACAACTACCGCCACCACCAAGCCGGCCCCGGCTAACAGCAGCCGTGAGCGGCGCCGCCGCGTTGCCGCCGCGGTAGCGATACTTGGCGCCAGCTTCTGGGTCTCAGCCACTAATTCCTCGACCAGGTCGGCGGGAGCGGGGATAATAGATTGCGAGCCATCCTCAGAGGGCAACCTTACCGAGTCCACTGCCTTCCCGGCCACTTCCGCGCCCACCGCCTTGGTGAGAATCTGCCGCAGTATTCTGAAGGTACGGGCGCGCAGATAGCCGCCAAACCGCCACTTCTGGAGAACCTGCAAGAGCCGACTCCAGACTTCCCGCACCCAATCAGCAGCTTGCTGCTCACTGCTGCTAGCTCTCAAGGCGGCAGTGTACAGCTCGTCGCTGACTTGATACACAAAGGTCTGCAGCGCCTCACTATCACCAGCCCGGCACCGCCAATATAGGTTGTCACGCGCCCGCTCGCTGGGCATTTAGTCACCAAGGACCTGGATTTGGGGCTAGTATACCACTATAAGCATCCGGTTGCCAAGACAGTGATTGTAGTACCGAGAGAAAGTGACGCTATTGATGGCACACAAATTGCCGCCAAAAGGAAGGAATCATAGCTCGGATGCCGAAATACCACATATAGAGAGGGGTAGTAGGCAAAACTATATCGGGAACGGCAGGCTTAGGATGAGAAGCATGTCAGATGATTGGGGTCGGGGTGATATCTTTGCGGCACGCGCGGATGTGCGCTCCCACCGATGGATAACGGTTCTCGTGGCGGCGTGTGCCGGGGTGTTGGTACTGATGGTACTGGGGGCGAGTGTGTTTGCCGTATATATGTGGCCCTCAGTGGCGGACAAACTATTCCTGCCGGGGCTCACAGATAGCGAACAGCCACTTCCTGCCGCCGTGCCCGCCAAGGCAACGATAGCCATTGCCCCATTTGCTAACCAATCACCAGATGCAGATTACGACTGGCTGGGGTATGCCTTCGCTTATGCTATGGTCAGTAGGCTTGTCAACTTTCCGGAGTTGCTTATTGCCGGTCCAGAAAAGATTTGTCAAGCACTTGCCGATAAACAGTCTGACCTTACCCTCAGTGACATGACTACGCCGACTGTGGCCCAGCAGGCCGGGGAGGCAGTGCGCGCTGATTATGTGATCATCGGCAGCTTTACCAAGTTGGGCGACGAGATAGGCGTAACCGCCCAAATTGTAGACGTCGCCACGAGCAATATCCACAGCGAGCGGGTGGGCCGGCGTGAGTACACCAAGATATTTGACCTTCACGCTGAACTCGTCATGTGGGCAGCCGAAACTTTGGACGTTACCGCCTATCCGCCGAAACTGGAAAGAATCAAGTACAAGCCGACCGAATCTATGTCCGCCTATGAATGCTTGGGCCAAGGGCTAATGCACTATTACCGCGGTGACTGCGAGGCAGCCATCGTCGCCTGTCAGAAGGCGCTGGATATTGACAGTAATTTCGCCGATGCCTATGTTGTCCTGGCTTGGGCTCTGGGGTGCCAGGAAAAGTATGATGAAGCCATTGCCCAGTTGAAGAAAGTCGAGAAATTGGATCCTGAGCGGCCCTATCTTCATTACAACCTGGGCATAGCGTATCAGGAGAACGAGGACTACAACAAAGCTGTAGCTGAGCTGCGCGAGGCGGTGCGTCGCCACTCTTCTGATCCACGTGTTCGCCGCTGGCTGGGGGACGCCTACCACAGCAGATATCAGTATGAACAGGCCGTCGTCCACTACAACGAAGCCATTCAACTCCGGCCGAATTGGGCCCTGCCGCACTGGAACATCGCTGGTGCCTACGAGCACTTAGGCCGCGAGGATAAAGAGATCGAAGAATACAAAGAAGCGCTCAGGCTTTGCAAGCCTGGCGAAAGCACTCTAAGAGCGAAAGCACACTACAACCTGGGGACAACATACCTGAACAACGGACAGGTGGACGAGGCTGTAGCCCACCTACAGAAAGCCTGTGAGCTGGATCCAGATTTTGCGGAGGCGTTCAACAATCTAGGTATTGCGTACCGAATGAAGGGGCAGCGCGAGAAGGCGATTACGGAATACGAAAAGGCACTTGACTTGTATGAATCGCCCCGCCAACAGGCTAGCGCCCACCACGGATTAGGGTTCAACTACAGGCAACTAGGCAGACTGGATAAGGCTCTCGAGCATTTCGGCAAGCAGATCGAGCTTCTCGAACAGTGCATAGACAAACGCACCAAGCAGCGAGTTCAAGCCTTGCTTAGGCGGCGATTTGAAGACGCCCTCGACGAGCAGTGGGAGTTACATAGCTTGAGATATAACCTCAGTGGAGCTTACAGTAGCTTGGCTCTCACTCAGGACGATATGGGGGATTACGAGGCGGGCATTGAGTCCAGCACCAAAGCGCTGGAGCTGGACCAGGATAACAACTATGCCTATTGGGCTCGTGCATCTGGCTACGCTGATAAATGGGAATACAAGCGGGCCCTAGCCGATTGGACTAGCTGCCTGCAGCTTTTGCCAGAGAGGGACCGAGATTACGTTGGCGCTTTGTCGAACCGCGGGACTGTCCACCGGCATCTTGGTGATTATGAGAAGGCTTTGGCCGATCAGAACCGCGCGCTCGAAATCGATCCCAGCCGCGGCTGCGCCTACGGCAACCGAGCAAGGACTTACTACGATATGGGCGACTATGAGCGGGCGAGGGCGGATGCCGATACGGCACTGGAAAAGTGTGGGAGCTGCCCCGGCGGATACGTGGTACGCGGCTTGTTGCACGCCAAAGAGCAAGACTATGAGCAAGCGATAGCCGAGTATGAAAAGGCGTTGGAAGTTGGTTGTCCCCGTGACGACCTCTACACATACTACCAGCTAGCAGTGGTGTATAAAGACTTGGGAAAGTTCTCAGCAGCCAGGGAATATGCTCAGAAAACTTTAGAGGCATTCCCAGAACACAAAGAGGCCAAAGAGCTGTTAGCCGAGCTAGATCGCCTGGTCGAATAATAGCGTATTGACGAGACTATGCACCCGCCCAGAATAGATGGTAAGCCTAGGAGGTGGATGGATGTCGCAACTGCGTAAGGACCCGATTGTGGACCGATGGGTCATTATTGCCGCCGAACGGGGACGACGGCCTTCAGATTTTGCGCCTACCCGGCAGCCCGTCAGCGCCAGTGGCTGCCCGTTATGTGAGGGTAGCGAACATAAGACACCGCCCGAGGTCTTTGCTATCCGTGACGGCACCCCGCCCAACAGCCCCGGCTGGCGGGTACGAGTGGTGCCGAATAAGTTCCCGGCCCTGGCCATTGAGGGCGAGGTGAACCGCTCAGGTATCGGCTTGTTTGACCACATGAACGGCATCGGGGCCCATGAGGTAATCATCGAAACCCCTGACCACTTTGCCGATATGGCCCAGGCTTCCCCCGAGCATATAGTAGATGTCTTCACTGCCTTCGAGCAGCGCACTCACGAGTTGCGCCGCGACGAGCGGTTTCGCCATGTTATAATCTTTCGCAATTATGGAGCGGCTGCTGGAGCTTCGTTGACTCATCCTCACTCGCAACTGATCGCCCTGCCTATTGTGCCCAAGATAGTCAAGGATAAGCTCCAGAGCGCCCGGGAATACTACCGCCATAAAGAGCGCTGCATATTTTGCGACTTGATTGAGCAGGAGATAGCTTTACCTGACCGAGTTGTATATCAAAACCAGCATTTTATCATCCTCTCGCCCTTTGCGGCTCGGTTCCCGTTTTCGGTAGAGATATATCCCCTACAGCACAGCTACGACTTCGTGCTGATGGATGACGCCGAGCGCCTCAGCCTGGCCGAGGCACTAAAATTTGTCTTGACCAAGTATCGGACAGTCCTAAATGACCCGGCGTACAATTTGATCCTGCAGACGGCCCCCAATACCCTACCCCGCCCCGGCCACCCAGACTATTGGGATAGCATTCAATGCGATTACCACTGGCATATAGAGATAATGCCGCGGCTGACCAAGATGGCGGGCTTTGAATGGGGTACGGGCTTCTATATCAACCCGGTCTCCCCCGAAGATGCTGCCGAGTACCTGCGCGGTGAAGTTGGCGAGGAAGGTATAGCAGATAGCTCACCAGCAGAACAAGAGGCTGAAGATGAGTAGCTTTGCGGAATGTGTACTGGCCGGATTGTCCACTAGGCTATTGGTGGTGGATGAGAATCTGACTGTCATCTATGCTAATCCGGCTTACTATGAACTGCGCGGATTGTCTGCGGATGAGGTCGTCGGTAAGAATATTGCCGAGGTCTTTCCGGCTACGATTCTGGAAGAAGCTGGCCTGGCCGAGTCTATCCGCGCTACACTGCGTGACGGTCAGCGAGTCAGGTGGTCCGGACATCGGCAGGCTAGTGCTAACCATGACGAGAGAATAATAGACATACGCCTGGACCCCTGTCCCGGGCTGGGTCAGCCCCCCCATGTGTTGCTGACTATTGAGGATCTTACCGATCATCATCGCCAGATATATCAGCAGAATATGCTCCAGCAGATAACGCAAGCGATGTTGGGCATTGTGGAACTGCCGCGCCTGCTGCACGCTATCCTGACCGGGCTGACCGCCGGAGGTGCGGTGGGGTTAGGGTTTAACCGCGCCATTCTGCTGTTGATTGACGAAGACGAGCAAGTACTTCGGGCCGAGATGGCAGTCGGACCAGAGAATGCCCACCAGGCCGGAGAGATTTGGACCGAAATCTCTCGGGATCACCGTACTCTCCAGGACTTTCTCGGCGATTATGATAAGCTGCCACCACCGGCGGAAAGACCGTTGTATGACTTGCGTCAGCAGCTTGTCTTTCCTAGCGGGGATACCGATGTATTGCCCATGAGCGCCATCGCTAGTCGGCAAACCATCCATATAACCCACAGTGACAGTGACCCGCGGGTCTATGAGGGGCTAGCCAACCTGTTGAAGAACGACGAATTTGTCGTCGCCCCGTTAGTGATGAAGGATGAGAGTATCGGGGCCATCATTGCGGATAATTTCGTCACTGGCCAACCCATATCCGAAGCCGATGTCCAGCTCGTGACCGCTTTGGCCAACCACGCTGCTCTGGCGATTGATAGCACCCGTACTTATGAGGAGCTGCGGCACCGCGTTGAGGAGCTAGATAGGGCCTACCGACAACTGGAAGCCGCGCAGGAGGAGATAGTGCGCACGGAGAAGCTGAGTACTATCGGTGAAGTCACTGCCATCGTGGCCCACGAGATCAGAAATCCCCTGGCTACTATTGGCGGCTTTGCCCATGGCATCTCTCGCCAGCCCGATGATAAGAGCCGCATCCAGCGCAATGCTCGCATAATTACTGAAGAAGTAGAGCGCTTGGAACAGATTCTTCAGAATCTGCTGGATTTCACCAAACCGGCCAAGCCGGACATGGTCTTGCATAATGTTGAACCAATCATCAAGCGCATTGCCGATATGATTCGCGAGGATGCCCAGGCCGGGGGGGTGGAATTAGAGGTGGAACTACAGGAAGACTTGCCCGAAGTTTACCTGGATGAAAAGCAATTATATCAGGTGATAATAAACTTGGTCAAAACCGCCCTGGAAGCGATGCCGAACGGGGGTCGGCTGCTGATAGGTGCCCGGCGAACTGCTGACAACCTTGAGTTATACATCTCTGATACCGGCGCGGGCATTTCTGAAGAACACCGCGAGCAGATATTTGATACCTTCTTCACCACCAAGCGAACCGGCACCGGGTTAGGTCTGTCCTTAACTCGCAAGATTGTTCAAGAACACGGCGGCGAGTTGTACGTTACCAGCCAACCTGGGGAGGGGACCACCTTTGTTATCATCCTTCCTATCGCCATCGAGAATAAGCAGCCCTAAGTCAGCCAAGGTGAGTATAATCGTTAAGCTGAAAGGAGTGGATTCAGGTGGCCACAGTGCTAGTAGTGGATGACGACAAGTACCAGCGCCTGTTGTATAAGGAGGAGTTTGAGAGGGACGGCTATCAGGTCCTGTTAGCCAGCAGTGGCCAGGAAGCGGTGGCGACAGTGGCTCAACAAGAGGTAGACGTAGTGGTGCTGGATATCGCTATGCCCGGGATGGATGGGGTCGAGACCCTCAGTAAGATTCTAGATATTGACCGCCAGTTGCCCATCATCCTCAACACGGCCTACTCCAGCTACAAGGATGACTTTATGACCTGGGCGGCGGAGGCCTATGTTACGAAATCCTCGGACCTGACCACTCTTAAGCAGCACGTAGAAGAGGTCCTCCAAGAACATAACATACCGTTGCCCCAGCCCCCGGTCGATAAGGAGTAGATATGACCGGCTCAGAAGACTTGGCGAGGCTTATTAAGCAATCCGTGGTGATGATCTTAGCCGGCGGCGAAGGCCAACGGCTTTATCCGCTCACCCGTCGCCGCGCCAAGCCGGCTATGCGTTTCGGCGCCACCTACCGGATGATAGATTTCACCCTCAGTAACTGCGTGAATTCTAATCTCAAGCGTATTCACCTGCTCACCCAGTATGCCGCCAGCTCTCTGTACCGCCATATCCGCCGGGGCTGGGCTAATATGTTCGCCGAGGCCCTCGGTGAGTTTATTGATATTGTCCCTCCTCAGAAGATTTTTGCCGATCGCTGGTATGCTGGGACGGCGGATGCTATCTACCAGAATTTGTTTATTCTGCAGGAGGAGCGTCCAGTCCGGGTATTCCTGTTGTCCGGTGACCATATCTACAAAATGGACTACGCTCGTCTGTTGGCCTTCCATCAGAGCCGGCAAGCCGACCTAACCCTCACCTGTGTACCGCTACCTCGCCAGCGCTGTGCTCAACTGGGGGTGGTGGAGTCTGATGAACAAGGCCGTATTATCGGCTTTGAGGAGAAGCCAGATAATCCCCGGCCGATGCCCGGTAACCCCGACTATTCGTTAGCCTCTATGGGCGTGTATCTGTGGAATACCGAGGCCCTAGTCCAGCAGGTCGCTGACGATGCCACCACCGATAGCACTCATGACTTTGGCAAAGACATAATCCCTAAGATGGTCCACCAAGGCCAGGCGGTATATGCGTATAACTTCTCTGACCCGCACAGCGGTCAGGCGGCCTACTGGCGCGATATCGGCACTATTGATAGCTACTGGGAGGCTAATATGGATCTGGCCGCGGCCCTTCCCGAACTGGACCTGTACGACCCACAGTGGCCTATTTACAGCGACAGAGGCTGGTATCCCCCGGCCAAAACTGTCCGGGGCGCGCAGACCAAGTTGAATGATAGCCTGGTGGCCCCCGGTTGCATAATCTCCGGGGCCACCGTCAGCCACTCCGTGCTTTCGCCCGGAGTTAGGATTGCCGAGGACGCTCAGATCACTGAGTCAATTCTGATGGACGAAGTCCAAGTCGGAGCGCGGGCCCGATTGCATAAAGTAATCCTAGACGAGGGCGTAATCATACCGCCGGATTATGAAATCGGCCTTGACCCTGACAAAGATAAGAAGAGATTTGTGGTGACCGAAGGCGCCATCACGGTGGTGCCCGAGGGCATGATACTGGACTGAGAATACCTCAGCGGCATTCACTGGGAAGGAAGTGGCAAAATGAAAGTACTGTTGGCTTCTGCGGAGGTAGCCCCGTTTGCCAAGGGCGGAGGATTGGCGGATGTAGCCGGCTCACTGCCCAAGGCTCTGGCTGAGCGGGGTATTGATATGCGGGTGATTATGCCCAAGTATAGTAGCGTCACTGCGGCCGGTGTAGATATGTGGCGAGTGGTGCCTAGCTGTATTGTGCCGATGCCCGGGCGGGTCTCCGGCTGTGCCGTGGACGAGGCACGCCTGCCAGGCTCATCGGTGCCTATCTACTTTGTCGAACACTATGAGTACTTCAGCCGTCCCTATGTCTACGGGCCCCCCGGGGCTGCCTACCAGGACAATCTGGAGCGGCTGGCTTTCTTCTGCCGCGCTATCCTAAGCGTTCTGGAGCCGCTGGGCTGGCAGCCCGATGTCATTCATCTGAATGACTGGCATACCTCGTTGCTAGCCGCCTACTTGCCTCAGACTGCGCCCCGGCCAGCTACCGTCTTCACCGCCCACAATTTAGGGGCCGCCTATCAGGGCACCTTCCCCGCCGAAATGATAGGCGTTACCGGTCTGGCCTTGGACGACGCCACCATCGGCGACTTCATCCAGGACGATCAGATCAACCTGGCCCGCGCTGGTCTGGCCGGCGCTGATATGATCAACACCGTCAGTGAAAGATACGCCGAAGAGATTGCTACTGAACAGCATGGACCCGGCATCTGCGACCTGGTCCAGCGGCGACGCGCCGAAGTCTGGGGAATTCTCAACGGTATTGACTACGACGTGTGGAATCCCGCCACTGACCCCGATATTGCCGCTAACTACAATGCCACCGACCTGTCTGGCAAAGCCGAGAGCAAGCGCGTCCTGCAACGGCAGGCAGGGCTGCCTGTGGACGAGAAAGTACCGCTGATGGGGATGGTTACTCGTCTGGATGCCCAGAAGGGCCTGGACCTGGTTGAAGAGGCTCTGCCCCAAATCACTGACGCCCAGCTCGTGGTCCTGGGGACCGGTGATGAGCGCTATGAAGATATGTTGCGCCGGGCGGCGGATAGTCGGGCTAACATCGCGGTGTTCACCGAATTCAATATCGCCCTGGCCAAGCAGATATATGCCGGGGCCGATATGTTCTTGATGCCCTCGCGCTACGAGCCCTGTGGCTTGGGGCAGATGATTGCCCTGGCCTACGGGACGATTCCCATAGTACGGGCTACCGGTGGGCTAGCCGACACCATCACGGAAAGAGGCAAGCCGGGGCGTCCGCAGAACGGCTACGTCTTCACAGAGTATTCCTCCGCACAGCTCTTAGCCGCGCTCAACCGAGCGATTAAGACCTACAATAAGAAGCCCCGCCGGTGGCGGAAGATAATGGCCAATGCCTTCTCCTGCGACTTCTCCTGGTCGCGCTCCGCCGAGAAGTACGAGCGGCTCTACGAGGCCGCGCTGGCAAAACATCGTTCGTAGGAGCGACATTCTTGTCGCGACCAGTGCTTGCTGCGCCTTGAGTAGTACCAACCCGCCAAGGCCGTAGCAGAGGTATGGGCGAAGTATTGGCCTGGAGACTGCCAATTCCTTCTCTTCTCCTTCACTGAGGTGCCTTTTGTATGAGAGCCGAAATGACTTGCCAAGAACGAGTGCTGGCCACCATAAACTTCGAGCCGACTGACCGCGTCCCCATTGTGTTTCGCAGTGCGCGCCCCCTCGAACACAACTGGGCCGACCCGGTAAGTCGCGCCGCGTACCTGTTGGGGCTGGGCATTGACGACGTGATCTCCTTCGGAATGCCGCGGACTCGTCACCCGGAAGTGACCGAGGAATGTTGGCGCGAGGAGACCGAGGCATATCCGATCCTGCACAAACGCTATGATACGCCCGCTGGTCCGCTGCATATGGCGGCCCGGCTCAGCGAGGATTGGCAGGTTGATGATCTGCCCCTGACCGGCGACCACCTGTGGGCGCGCACCGTCGAGCCGCTCATTAAGAACGAAGCAGACCTGGACGCTCTGGATTATGTGCTCTACGACCCGCGCCAGGCCAACATGGACGGCTTCCGCGAGCAGATCGCCTACTATAAGCGCGAAGCGCAACGCCTGGGAGTACTGATGATGGCCGACATGCCGCCCGCCCCGGGCCACGTGTTCTGCTTCCTGACCGCCAAGCAGATGATGCTCATCATCCGCGATAATCCCGAATTCGTGCGGGAAGTGCTGCGCCGCACCCAAAT